>JACROM010000081.1 GCA_016214445.1 Microcaldota archaeon | reverse complement strand
CTCGCGCATGGCATCTACGAGTGTCTGCCCGAGGGTTTTCTTCATGCTTTTCTTAAAGGCCAAGGCGGTTTTTAAACCATGGGCGGAGCGTTCTGGGCTTCAGTTTTTTTCTAACGGTTTTCAATATCATGTTCCAGAAGAAGTTTGGTATGCGTTTTAGCCCCTTTCTTTTGACCCACCTGTTGGTCTTGAAGAACAGCCAAGGCCACGAGGTTGGAAAGTGTGCCGTGCTTATTCCCGGATGCGGTGCGATATATGCGCGTCCGCCTAGAGCGGTAACCCCGTGTATTTCTTCAAGCGCTTTTATCTTGTCTATCGCGTAATCAGTTGAGAAGTGTGCGACAACAACTTTTAAGGCTCCTTTTACGAGGCAGCCAAAGTACGATTATTTTTGCAATCAGCTATAAGTGCACTCTTGCTGGCAGCTTTTCAGCGTGTGCAACGTAACCGTTGATGCCTTCGGCATAGTTTTTGCGTATGACGTCAACTGCGTGTGCTTCAATCTTGTTGCCAAAATGTTCTATTAGCTCTGACAAAAAAGTGCTCTTACCTTCGCCTATGGAAAGTATTCGAACCGGCCTTCCCAATTTTTCGCGGATTTCAGCTATTTCCTTGATGAAGTCAAAGGGTTCTTTGCCGAACGGAATGGAAAATGAAGCGCTTACCTCTCTGAGGTTACTCACGTTTGCTCCGCGTTTTAGCAGGAGTCTTTGAAAATCCCGGCTTCTGGATTCCCTCAGCAGCGTGCTGCTTTCATGGCGCGCGATTTTTTCCATGAACCCGCGCTGTTTCCTTACCGGGTTTTCCTTCAGCATCTAGGCGTTCCTCCTGTACCACAACACCAATCCGACAGCTGCGCACAAGGTGCCAGCGATGGCGAAGTATTCAGGCCGCGGGAGCGGGATTGAGGCTTTGCCGGGAAGGGTTCCTGAAGGCGCTGGCGGGTTTGCCGTAGTTGTGAATTTTTCGTTTTGTTCTGGGGCGGCTGCTGTTGCAGGGGCTGCGGGTGCTTCGGGTTGCGGCGCTTCCATTGTTGTTTCCCCGCTTGATTTGCTTGCCTGCAATGCTGGAGGCGTGGCGTTTTCAGTTCCTGTGCCCGCGTCAGTTGCTACTGCTTTTGCCCGACTTGCTTCCAAAGGTGCAGCAGTTTCTTCAGCCGCGGCTGTCTTAGCTTGTTGGAGAGAATTGCCTGTAGCGGGAACTCCGGGCAGGCCGCCGTCGCAGACTCCATCGGCGCAAACGCCAGAGGGTGCTTGAGGCGCTTCCTGGACGAGAAGTGGCGCGGCTTCTGGCTGCAGCACGCCAAAACCCGGTTGTGCAGGAGCATAAGGGATGAATCCGAAGTAACCAAGAACGGAGGAGAAAATCAGCAGGAACGAAAGCCCCAAAAGGAAATAAACAGGGGTGGGCGAAGGGGAAACCAGCGCTTTTCCGGACTCGGTCAAAGCGTAGTACGACCACTTTGCGCGCCTGCTCTTCTCCACCAAATCCGCTTTGGCCAACTTTTCCAATTGTTCGTGCGTTGACTGGACGCTTAACTTGAGTTCTTCTGCCAGACCGCTCAAGCTCCTCGGCTTGGCGCGGAGTTTCTTCAGTAAAGCCACTCTCGTTTCGGAGCCCAACAGCTTCAGCTTGCCTGCGTCCAGTTCAAACCCGCGCGAATCCCAGGTCTTCAGACTTGGGACTACGGGGATTCGCGCCCGTTTACGGGTTAAGTTCACGCGCGAATTACGAACCCAACTCCGGCTTTGCCGGAGCCGCGGTGCTTTGTGTTTGGATTCTTGATATGCCAAATCAACCTACCTTTACAGCTGAAACCGCAATCATGGGTTCAATCATAGGTTCCGGATAAAACCGCGTTTCCTCGTAAGGCAACTCAACAGAGCCTTCCTCCGCGAGCGTGTCAAGAGAGTTCGCTTTCACGAACTTCTCGGAAACGGTGTAGAGCGTGGAGTCCATGTACAAGGAGCGGAGAACATCTGTTTCCTGGCCCCAATAGTATTCTCCGCTCTTCTCCAAGTCTTCAGCTGACGCGTGCGAAACCCGGCCCTTCAGCTTGAAGCCTTCAAGGCCAACATTAAACACGTAAGCGCCCTGGAAAGTGAAGTCGCCGTAGGTCTGCGGGTCAACTCCGTTCGGGTACTTTGCCTTGTTTATTTCCGCCAAACGAATTGGAATAACCAAAAGTCCCTTGTCCTTGCTGAACAAAAACGCCTTGTGGTCCTGCAGGGCATAGGATTCGGTTCCGCGGTCGCCTATGGAATAGGTGGCGAGCTCCTTCGGAGTGGAAACGTCCGAAACGTCGAACAGCGACAGCTTAACGCCTTGGTACCACGCGAAGTCAAGTTCCCTTCCGGCAACCTCGTCCTCGCGCATGGCGTCAACAGCGTCCTTTCCAAGCCCAATCAGGTGGTTCTCGTCGTAAGGGTGAAGGTAGTCCGAGTATCCGGGAATCTTCAGCTTGCCCAGCATTTTAGGCGCTGCCGGGTCTTCCAGTCCAATCACGAAAAGCGGGTCCACTTTCTTGAAAGTGACAAGATACGCGCGGTTGCCCATGAAGCGCGCTGAATAGATTTTTTCGCCAGGCGCCAAGCCCTCCAGTTTTCCAACAGTCTTCAGAGAAGAATCCAAAACGTAGATGTT
The DNA here is from genome assembly GCA_016214445.1 of Microcaldota archaeon. Lineage (GTDB taxonomy): Archaea > Micrarchaeota > Micrarchaeia > Norongarragalinales > Norongarragalinaceae > JACROM01. The sequence continues at coordinate 5,843 of JACROM010000081.1, read as the reverse complement.
GTTCTTGGAAGGCGTCTGGCTGTCCCACACTTCGCCGAGAGTGGTGGCCAGGCGGAAATAGCCTTTGTTCTCGTCCATGGAGAACTGGTTCAGCAAATGTCCTGGCACTTCGCCCTTTCCCGCGTAAGTGATTTCTTCGCCCAAAACGAACTTGTGTATCTGCGTTGTCTCTGCCGGCTCGGTGTTCTTTTCGGCAATCTCCAGTTGCTTTTCGTATATGTTCTGGTAGAGCTCGTTCCGCTTTTTCTCGTCAAGGCTTTGCAGGAAATCCTGCGCGGCGCTGACCTTCAGGGAATCCTTCCTCCATTCGGAAACATCAGACGCGTCCACTGCCGCGACCTTGGCCAGGTACTCTTCCGCCATTACGGGCTTGATTATTTCCCCGTAAACCGGCCACTGCGGCACGTAATTGTCCTGCGAGGTGTAGGTTATGTAGGCGTTCTCTGGCGAGACGTAGATGTTCTGCGTGTAGCCCATCAGCACGATCTTCCTGCTCTCCTCTTTTTCGAGGTTGTTCAAGTCAAACCCTAAAAGCGTGACGAACTGGTGCGACTCGAAGGGAACGTCGAAATAATTTATTTCAGCAGGAGCGATTTCCCTCGCTATCCCGTCCACTGCGTAAAGCGGCCTTGGGAATGAAGGCGAAGCGTACTCGCTGAAAACGCCGTATATTTTCGGGCCGATCATCCTGGCTGCGACGTAGTCGCCCTTCAGGTTTGTGGCCTTGATTTCCTTCGGCGAAGAGCGGTCCGATATGTCGTAGATTTTTATGAACTGGGAAGAGCTTTGCGGGTAATAAGGCGGCATTATGCACCGCGCCCCTGCAGCGCATTTCACTGTTGCCGCGAACTGGCTTTCCAACGGTTTTACTATGGGGTCCCACTTGTATTGCTCGGAACCAAACGCCACCAGTTTGTCGCCGTTTATGAAAATGTTGGCGTAAGCGCTCTGGTTCAACACGCTGAGCACTTTCATTTCGGATGCCGGGTAGGCCTGAAGGATGATTATGTTGCCGTTGGAAATGGCGTAAATATACTTCCCATCGTTCTTCATGATGTCCGCTTCATCCACCCCTTCCACTTGGATGTTTGTAGTGGAGTAGTCTGTTGCCCCTGCTGCGCCTGAACTTGAATCAGTTGCCGCGCTTTCGGCGTTGGCTGCTGCTGGTGCTGCCATTGGGGCGGCCACGCCTTTTGTTACTGTGAAGGTTTCCATCATCCTGCCACCGTACAATCCGCCTTGCGGCTGAGTTGAAAGGAACGATACCACGTTTTCCCACGTGTCAAATTTCTTGAGGTCAGACTGAACCGGAACCGGGGTTGATTGTGTTGTTTCGATGTTTTCGCCTTGCGCTTCCTCTGCTCCGTGGCCGCCTTCTTCAATTGGCGGGGCCATCATGCCCTGCGCGAGGATGAGACCTACTACTATCAGGACTATTGCAACCAAACCAAGCGGCTGTGCGAAACCTTTCATACGAAAACCACCTGCCTTCTTGTAGCTCCCAGTCGAATTTAAAGGCTTTTCAATGTTCAGGAGAACGCCTGAATGAGGAAAAAACCAAAGAAACAAAGTTGTCCTGGCGGGTTTTTGGATGGAGTGGCTAACTTCTGTGACAACTTGACGCGGGCCTCCAATTCAATGGCCGTCCTTCTCCTTTCGTTGTTCGCTTCAACCCTTTTCCTTGAGTTTTTTTCTCTTTTTTGGGCTTGAACTCGGATTGTAGGTTAACTGGAAGCTTTCCGGGGGGATATTGTCTGAAGCGAAATAAGGTTCACTCCATTTCGCGCCCCACTTGTCCAGTACGCGCTCCTTGAACATTTCGTCAGCTTCTTTCTTGTTCGTTGGCAACACTATTCCTTTGTTTCGGAACGCCTCGGTGAACGCGCCTTTTATCTTTTCCCATTTCTGCCTGCCGCCAGGCGTTTGACCTTTAATTTTATTCTCTATACTCCGAATATCTTCATACGTTAGCTCGGTCGCTAAGTCGATTCCGAGATGGGGATAAAGAAAGGAGTTAAACCCTGCTTTGTCAAGCAAGCACATTATTTGTTCCGCAGCGAGGTCTCTTGTTGCGGTTATTTTCTTTGCTTCTCCTGTTTTTCGCAGCGCTTGCGTTTCAAGTGGAAAATTTGGCGGCGTGTCAAACACCCGTTCCACGGTTATTCCGCGTTGTTTTAAGCCGTGCAGTGAAATGTATGGCTGGGTATGGGCGGTGCCCAGACGGGCTAGCACGCGTATTTCTTCCTCGTTTTCTAGTTCCGGATATTTTTTCAGGAGTTGCTCTCGTAGTGTTTTCGCGTTTTCTATTATATTTTGTTCGCGATGCGCGGTGCTTAAGCGTAAGTACTTGTCTGCCTCGGGGAGGAGTTCCTCTGCTTTGGCAAGTTCTCCCCGCCCAAATAGATTGTGTGCCATTCCGTTTGCGCGCGTGTATTGTTCGTAGACCTTTTCCGCGTATTCGGCACTTTCTGGCGCGTGGTGTTCTAATAGCCATTCTTTAATGTTGTCGCGGTCAGACAAGACTGCAATCTGCGCCCATGCGAATTTCTCGTCTTCGCTCGTTATTCTCGCGAGTTTTCGCCGTAACTGCTCTTCGCCCATTTTTCTGACGTCTTCCCGCCATCTTTTCCGTGCTTCGATTATTTTTTCCAACTGCGATGTTGGAATTTCTGCGGATTCGGGGCAGAAAACATGAGGATCGTATTTTTCTAATAATGCCGGCAGGTGCCTGGCTCCGAGCACGCCTGCGTGTGGGCCGTAGTGGAATATTATCCTTAGTTTCGGGAGTGGCATGATTTGCCTTTTGTTTTTTCTTGGTTATAACTCTAGTTTTTGGCTATTTGGCAGGTTAACTGGAAGTTTCGAAGTGTCATCGGCGTGCGCGCGTTAGTCAGGGGTTTGTCAAAAGAATGCGGGAAATAATGGAGTCGGGTCCTTTGGGCGTTTGGAAGCCTTTTCCGGTTTGCTCGATTCCCAATTTTCCGAGGACGGCTTCCGTCTCTTTTTTGGTTAAAAGCGCCAGTTCGGAAATTTCCTCCGCGTTTTTGCATTGTTTGGAGAATCGGAACATTATGCGCTCAAGCAATTGCCGGTACGGCCTGCGTTTCACTATTTCCGTGTGGAGCAAAGTGGCCGGTTTTTTTCCGATGATTTCCGCCAAACTGAGCATTTCCTCGAAAAGAAAATCGTCTATCGTTTTCCCGCTTCTCCGGATTTTCTGGATGCGTTGCGCGAAATACGCGTAATCCCTTATTCCGTGTTCCTTTAGCAGGAATGCGATGTCGGTAATGTCTTCTTGCGCGTGTTCCACGAAAAAACGCCCCAGCTTGGATGAAACCATGTCCTCCGTTGAAAGGGTGATTGCTGGAAAACCCAGGTTTTGGCCTATTCGCGTCCTGGCCCACATGGCTTCGTCGCAGTCCATGACGTAGATGTAGTTGTCCCAAAGCTCCACTACGAAATGAAACCCGCCTATTTCCTTAGCCAGCATTTGGACCTTGCCGGTACCGCGCGGGCATCGGGTAAACCCAAATTCTTCAGAAAGAGTTTGGGAGATTTGGCTGAACGCCCATTCTTGCGGTTTGATTACCAAGTCCACGTCCTTGGTTGGCCGGGCGTATCCCAACGCGCCGAGTGCAGTTGCGCCGAAGGCTGCGAACTCTATTTTGTGTTCCTTGCGCCATTGGGTCAGTTTTTCCACGACTGGCTTTGTTTGCTGGACCCAGATTTCGATGGGGACTTTTCGTGAGTCCCTCGTTGCTTTGGCGCAAAGGTTGTCCTCTTGTTTTTTGTCTTGAAGGTCAACCATGCAACCGAGGCCCCGCAGTCAGGTACAAGAAGTACTGCTCTAATTCCGGAAACTTTGAGCCATAGTGGATGTCGCGCAAGGTCTGGCTTTCGAGTTTTTCGGCGATTTCCCTGTTTATTTGGCGGTAGGGTAGGGGGATGATGTGGAGTTTTCGCAGGAAAAGCCGTTTTTGTTTTTTGGGTTCAATGGTTAAGCCCAGGAAGTTGAGGTCTTTTTCCATTTTCTTGACGGCCTTCTTCCATTTGGCGCTTTGGTTTTCAGGAATTGCAATTTGGATGTCCGCGTACGCCCGTGAAGGGTCTAATTGTCCCCCGATAATCTGGAAGGCCAGGTTTTCTTGTTGTGCTATTGCTTGGATCTCTTTTTTTAAGAGGTCTGTGGCTTGCGAGTAGTATTGTTGGAAGAACTGGTCGCAAATGGCCTTGAACGCCGCATACGCCAGGCCGGGCCGTATCCGGTTGATGCGGCGCCCGTTCGACTGGCCTTTCTCGATTTGGATGATGTTCATTCGCGCCAGTTTTTCTGCCAGGTCGTAAACAATGGAATAGGTTGAAGCGCCGGTGTTTTTCTGAAGCTCGTACAAACTGTCTGATAGGGGTATGCTGGTGATAAGCTTGTATTCCATGTACGACAACACGTTATTTCGCCTATCCAATTGCTCGTTCTATCAATATATCTGTAATTCAGATATATTAACTTTTCGGGGCGGTTGTTGTTCGTATGGCTGCAAGAAAGTACATTAAGGCGTTTTCCTAAATGTTTTCCATGCTGTATGTGAAGAGGAAAGCATTGGAGAGCGCCCTTCAGGGAGCGAAGGAAACCTACCCAGACGAGTTCATCGGTCTGCTGCGCGGGGAAGACAAGGAAAAGGACACTTTCCTTACCGAGCTAATCATCGCGCCGCTTTCTTCCTACGATGAGGATTCCTCTTCCTATTCACCTTACTTCATTCCCTCCAACACCATGGAAAAAGCGACCTTCCATTCGCACCCGTCGCCAGGCCCGGCCAAGCCTTCAAGAGCGGACAGGCATTTCTTCGCGAGGTTCGGTTGTTTCCACTTCATCGCTTCCTACCCGTTCGGGTTGGGGGACGTGAATGCTTTCGATGAAAAAGGGAAGCAGATAGAGTTTGCGATAGTGGACTGAAATTTAGGCGCCCTGCTTTTCGTGGTGTTCAGCAATCTGCCTCGCTACAGAGAAGAAGACGTTCTGGACCTTCTGGACTGTTTTGGGCTTGAGTTCTCCGGTTTTTTCAGTTGCTCCTATGTGCAGGTACTCGCCTTGCTTGCATTTCATCCTCTTTACTTCGACTCCCGCTTCCCTTTCAATCCTGGACTCATCAAGATCGAAATCTTTTTCCAACGGGATGTTGAACGCGTATTCCCCGGTTTTGTTAGCCGTCGCCTTCTTTAGTTCCGACCAAAGCTTAAATGGGTTTTGCGGCTTCTTTTGCATTCGTTTGTTGAGTTCCTTCAAAAAATTTTGTTCGTTGTAAACAAACGCGGGGACTCCCAGGTATATTTGAAACGGAGTTGCTTTTGTAAACTTCCCTTCATTGTTGTAAAACAGGGTTCGCGATGCCCTGGCGGTATCCCTTTTTTTCCAGTGGGTGTGACCAACTTGCACCAACTCTGCTATTTTTGGGCTATGCTTGTAACGCGCAAGGCGTCCCTCAGCAGTCACGCCTGAAATACCCCTTGGATCCATGGACACGCATCTGAGGACTTGCGGTCGGCATCCTAGTGCGTGCAAAGTGAGGTAGGTTTTCTCGACCGCTTCTATACCGGTTGTTGACGAAAGCAAGATTGAAGACTTGGCAAACCGCGGATTCTTCAGGATTCCCTCTTCTACTAAGTGAGACACCATTCGGTAAAAAGGAGTAATGTTGTCCATTCCCGGATCGAGATGGGCTAATACGTTTACTCCTTCGCTTGGCTGGGCTAAGTGGATTAGGTGGCATGCGCTGATGGTGGACAACAGGTCTTCTTCTTTTGGCCCGCGTTTGTTTTTTGTGCCCTGTCCCGGTTTTTTTGAA
>JACROM010000080.1 GCA_016214445.1 Microcaldota archaeon | reverse complement strand
GCATGTGAATGGCTCGAACGATGGTTTTTGGTTTGTGCCGCATGCGTTCAAAACCATCTGGTCGCACGAATTGCTTTTTGCATGCGGTGCACCAATAGCTTTGTTTGGTTATGCTTTTTTGTTTTTGTTTGCCATTTTTGACGACAGCATTGCTTTTACAGAAAATGCATTGCACAAAACCACCGGGAATATTCAAAGCCCGGCAATATATAAATCATTCGTTAATTATACAATACCCTTACTGCAGTATCCGATTCCCTTATGACATCTTCAATGGCAAGGATTGTCTTCAGGGTAGGGTAATGGACTACTTCTGTTTCCAACCTCGCGCTCATTCAAACCACCTGATAAAGATATACCCCGATGGATATATAACCGTTTGGACGGGCACAGGCGCTACATCCTCTCCAGCGCCTTGATGCCCAAGAGAGTTAGGGTGAGAGCGAGCACGTTCTTGGTTGCCTTGACCATGGCGAGCGGCTGGTTCTTGAGCCCTGGCGTGCCCGCTGTGAGAACAGGGCTCTGGTCGTAGAATTTCGTGAAGGCATGGCCGAGGGCAAGGGCGTAATCGCAGAGACGGTGGGGCTCGAGTTTCTCGGCAGATGATTGGACAGCAAGCGGAAAGAGCGCCAACGTCTTAAGCAAGGCTTTTTCGGCGTCGTTGAGCTGGAGTTTTTTCGGTTTAGCTGTTTTGGCGTCGGTGCCCGCTTTCTCCAGAATGCTGCAACAGCGGACGTGCGCGTACTGGACGTAGGCGGAGGTGTCTCCTTCGAACTGCACTTCGCGCGTTGCGCTGAAGGTGATGTCCTTGGCCATGGTGATGCGGAGAACGCCGAACTTCAAGGCACCGATCCCAAGCGCCTTAGCTGTTTCGTCCACTTCAGTTGCCTGCTGCTTTGCCAGAACCTGTTTCTTTGCTTCCCATATTGCTTCGCTGAGAACGTCCTCCAGCAACAGAACACGGCCTTCGCGCGTGCTCATCTTGCCTTCCTCGAGACGGATGAGGCCGAAGCCACGGTGGTTGTATTTTTCCGCGTATTCGCGTCCGAGTTTCTTCAAAAGCAATTGAAGCTGGCGAAAGTGGAGGTTCTGCTCGGAAGCGGTGAAGACGCAGCTTTCGGAGAACTTGTATTTCTTCCATTTCCAATCCGCTAAGGCGATGTCTGAAGTGAAGTAGAGCGGAGTCTTGTTGCTCCTGAGGAGAACGGTGTTCGGGAGTTCCGGTTCAAGCAAAGCAATTATGGCGCCGTCCGGCTCCACTCTGGCAAGGTTCTTGCCGAGGCACTCCTTTACTGCAGCCAAAGCGTTTTTCTCGAGCGAAGTCTCAAGAGGAACGGCGTCGAACTCCACTCCCAAAAGCGAGTAGTTGCGTTGGAAAGCGGCCCAGCTCATTTCGCGGATTTTTTCCAGTTCCTTCTTGTATTTGCGCAGGTTTTCGAGCACTTTCCTGCTTTTTTCCTTCAGTTCCGGGTGGCCGTCTATTTCGCCCTTGATTTTAACGTAATAAGCTACGAGGTCCTTTTCGTCTTTCACTTCAGGCATGTCCTTGAACTCCTTCAGCGCGGTGATGAGTTCCGCTATATGAGCACCTCGGTCGTTCAGGTAGTTCAGGCGTTTTGTGCGGGCGAAGCCGTTGAACTTCAACAGCCTCGCGCAGACATCGCCGATTATGGTGGAACGTATGTGGCCGAGATGCATCGGTTTTCCGGGGTTGGGCTGGGAGTACTCGAGCACTATTGGTCTGGAGTTTTTCCTTTTCGCGGAACCGTACTTTGGGGAAAGGGATTCCTTCAGCACCTGCGAGTAGAAAGCTGGCGAAAAGAAGTAGTTTACGAAAGGACCTTCCGCCTTGGCTTCGCTGAAATAAGGCGAAGGCGGTTTTTCAGCCAGTTTCTTCGCTTCTTCGGCAGGGTTCTGCTTGGAAAAGCAAGGAACGCTCAAGTCGCCCCAGTCCTGTTTCGGCAATTGGGGCGGAAGGCCGGTTGTTTCGAGCAGGGAGTTTTTGGCTTTTTCAAGAGCGTACACGGGCACCACAGCTTTATTATTCATTAAGGCTTTTAGCTTATCATGCTTTCGGATGGCATAAAACCATTACAGGATGCCTTGGATGGAATCGTCACGGGCATCCGGGAAACTTACTTCCGGATGGAGGACTATTATTACAAGCTGGCGGACGAGATTGAGGAAAAATACGGCGTCCCGGTGTTCGAGAACTTCATCAAGCCCATAGAAGAAAAAGGCATTCCCTCGTTTTCCATAGTGCTGCTTTTCATACTGTTGCTGCTAGCTGGCTCGCTTGTGTTGCTGCTGCCTCCGCAGTCAATTGAGTTGGGCGTGTTCGTTTACGGCAAGGCCGACAAATATTCCGAACCGCTTGACGGCGCGCTGGTTGAAGTCACGGGAGATTCTGGGTTGCTGTTGTCAGGCAAGACAATGAGGGGTCGCGCTTCCTTCCACGACGTGCCGCCGCAGCAACTAACTATCAGCGTGACAAAGGAGGGTTTCGAGGACGGAGAGAAAAAAGTTGACTTGGAGGAGAGGGGAAGCGTAAGGATAACGCTCCAGTGTTCGGACCAGAAAATCTGCGATGAAATAATAAGGAGGGGAATGGAGGCGGAGTCGAGCGCCCAAAGCAGCCAGAACCAGACGCAGAAAGTTTACTTGCCGCCCAAGAAGCCGAAAGGCGGTGGCGAGGTGCGATTCGAGGACGAGGACCCGGAGGCCACAATTGGAAGGCTCCTGATAATAGCGAGGGACGCGCAAGGCGAACCTGTTGACGCGAAAGCAAAAATTTACGATTACGATTCAGCTGCGGAAATAGGCGAAGTGGAAATAAGCGGCGGTTCGGGCCTGGCGCCGGGCCTGCCAGTAGGCAAGACAGTTTACGCCAACGTCATAGCAGAGGGATACGTCCCGTACGAGGGAAAAGGAGACGCTTTTGCGATAAGGGGCGGCACGAACAAGCTCAAGGTGGTGCTGAGGCAAGGCGGCTTCCAGAACGTGCAGTTCGTGGTGGTTGACCGGAACAACACGGCAGTAGACTACGCGGAAGTTTCAACAAGGAGCCTCGCTTCTCCTGAAGTTCTTGAACGCGCTTACACCGACTCCGAAGGCAAAGCCAGCGCGGAAGTCGGCGCAGCAGGAGGCTATTACGCGGTTGTCTCCAAGGAAGGATACGTCACAAATTATACGAACCCGTTCAAGGGCGGCGAAACCGTCAAGGTAATACTTTCAAAGCCGTCCGAAGTGCCTGTTGCGTCGCTCGAAGTGGCGGTAGAGGACGAAAAAGGAGCAAAGGCTTATTCTGCCGAGGTGGTGGTGCTGCAGAAAACAAGGTTCGGGGCGCTTTTCGTGCTGAAGGAAGGGTACGCGGACTCAAACGGGAAAGCGGTTTTCAGCAACATAGAGAAGGGAGTGGAAGCGGAGGTTCGCGCAACATCATCGGACTTGTACGCAAATGCCTCGATTGTTTTGAGCGAGGACGTGAACAAGCTCAAGCTGATACTGAAGCCGAAGCCGTTCTTCGTCAAGGCGTACGCGTACGACCCGATGGCGAAAAAGTACGTCGACGCAGCGTCGTTCGTCTCGTCTTTTGAAGGGAAGGAAGTGGGCGCATGCTCGGGAAAAGGCTGTTCGCTGAAAGTGCTTAACAACAAGGAAGTGGTAGTGAAGGCAACCGCCGAAGGGCACAGCTCTGCAACGATGTCTTTCTACGTTTACGAGGGCGGCCAGGACAACGTCACTCTTTACATGGTTAACCTCGAGTCGCTGAAGGACTCTTTCATACAGTGGGCCGGGCTTTTCGACGGGCGCGGCAAATTGTTGCCTGCTGAAACGCAGCTGAAGCCGGGCCACTCCTATCAGGCGAGGCTGCAGCTGGTTTCCAAGAACGCGGACAGCACCGGAGTAGTGTTCAACACCGGCAACGATGAAGTTTATTTGACGAAGCATGAGCCTCCTGGCTCTTACGAAAAGGGCGCGTACGCCGACAGCTGCTACGCTTCCGACCTGAAATACGACGGCTACACGCGCTACTCGCGCGCGGACATAGCGTACTCCGGCGAGTTCAGCGCCACTGCCGCGTTCAACTTCACAATTGACCCTGCTGTCAAGCTGGAGGAGAAAACCAAGACAAAGGTGCTCGCGTTGGGTTACCGAAGCTATCTCAAGCGGGGCGCGGATTACGTGAGGAACCCATTCGACCCTGACTTGCTGAACAAGCCGTCACCGGACCATCCCTCAGGGTGTTATTCTCCGTCCTACACGCAGAACTACACCATCAAAAGCTCTTCCGCTACCTGCAGCAAGGAAGGCTGCGTTTCAGTTTCGTTCATCCAGGGCGAGGAAAGCGGCGCGGACGGCTTCACTGCCAGAAACAAGGTGCTGCTCTGGAACGAGAAGGACACCCCGCTGAACATCGTTTACGGGATAGAACTGTTCGAGAATTTTGAG
>JACROM010000091.1 GCA_016214445.1 Microcaldota archaeon | reverse complement strand
GCTCAAAACATTTCTTTACGTAATGACTGTACAAAGAAAATAATGCGGCCGAATTCTGTCCCACAGCCGCTAAAAACATAACCCTTTTTATATCAAGGGACAATGTTCTACCAAAACTCTTTTTAGGCGGTGGATGAAATGGGCATAATCGATTCCAAAACAGGCAAGGAAACCAGGCTTTCAGCTGAAGAAATCAGGAAAAAAGCCGACGAAGGGCGCGCCTACGCCTTGATGGCCATACACTTAGCCGGCTCAGGGCACCCAGGCGGAAGCCTCTCCATAATAGACGCCGAAACAGCTCTTTACTTCAACGTGCTGCGGCACGACCCCAAAAAACCAGACTGGCGAGAACGCGACAGGCTATTTGTTTCAGCGCAGCACAAATGCCCGGCCCAATACGCCCTGATGGGGCTCGCCGGATACTATCCAGTAGAAGCCTTTGTAGTCGGATTGCGGGCGATGGGAACGCCTTTCCAAGGCCACCCGGACTGGCTCAAACTCAAGGGAATAGAGATGAGCGGCGGCTCTCTCGGGCAAGGATTGAGCATAGCAGTAGGCGACGCGCTTGCAGCAAAGCTAGACAACAAGAAATACCGCGTCTACTGTTTGATGGGGGACGGCGAACAGCAGGAAGGAAGCGTCTGGGAAGCTGCAATGAGCGCCGCGCACTACAAGCTCGACAACATTTGCGCTTTCGTGGACTTGAACGGGCTCCAAATCGACGGAAAGGTATGCGAAGTCATGGACCTAGGCAACGTGGCTGAAAAATATCGTTCCTTCGGGTGGAACGCAATCGAGGTGGACGGCCACAACCACCAGCAGATTCTCGACGCTTGCGAGGAAGCGAAGAAAACAAAAGGCAAGCCAACCGTAATCGTGCTCAAGACAATCAAAGGCAAAGGCGTTTCTTTCATGGAAAACAACGCCGGCTGGCACGGCAAAGCGCAAAACCTCGAACAGACGAAACAGGCACTCAAGGAGCTGGGGTTTGAATCGCTCTTCACCGAAGAAATACAGAAAAAAGCCAAGGCGTTGAGGGAAAAAATAGCGAAAGAATATGGCAACCTCATTTCCAAACAAAAAAGGCCGCACTGGTGGAACTCCGAGGAAAAAATGAACGCTGAAATGGCGCCAACCCGCAAAGGCTTCGGCTCCTGCCTCGCCAGGATAGGCGGCGACGAACGCATTGTAGCCTTAGGCGCCGACATTTCCGGCTCCATCTGCATACTCGACTTCTGCTCGAAGAACCCCGAAAGGAACAACAGGTTCATCAGCATGGGCATAGCGGAACAGAACATGACTACAGCTGCCGCTGGATTGGCCAAGGAAGGAAAAATCCCGGTGATCGGAAGCTACGGGGTTTTCGTGACCGGCCGCAACTGGGACCAGCTCCGCACCACAGTGTGCTACGGAAACCTCAACGTGAAAATCGCTGTCGGGCATGGAGGCGTGTCAGTAGGACCGGACGGCGCAACACACCAGAGCCTCGAGGATTTGACTTTGCTGACCATACTCCCGAACATGAAAGTCATGGTGCCCTGCGACTCCACGGAAGCAGACAAGGCAACTGAAGAGATGGTTCTCAAACAAAAAGGCCCGGTCGCAACCCGGTTCGCACGGGAAGCAACGCCCATAATCACCACAAAAGAGACGCCTTTCGTTTTCGGCAAAGCCAACGTCTACCGCTTCCGCAAGGAAACGGACAAGTTCAGCGAAGCTTTCGAATGCTTTGCTTCAAGCGACTACAAGAACGAAGGCGAGAAAGCCACCATAATAGCGTGCGGACCCGAAGTGCCTGAAGCTTTGAGGGCAGCGTACATACTCAAGAAGGAGCATGGAATCGAGACCCGCGTCATAAACATGCACACCATAAAGCCGTTGGACGAAAAAGCCATAATTGCTGCTGCGAAGGAAACCGGCGCCATAGTAACCGCCGAAGAACACCAGGCAGGCGGAGTGGGCAACCAGGTCGCCGGAGTAATAGCGCGGGCAGGAGTGCCTGTAAGGATGGCCATGATAGGAGTGAAAGACCGCTTCGGCGAATCCGCAGAGCCGTGGGAACTCGTCTGGAAGTACGGGCTGGCAGCGGAACAAATGGTTGAAAAAGTGAAAGAACTCCTGAAGTGAAGGTGGTGACCAAATATTATGGAACTCGCGGAAAGAATGAAAAGCATCGGAACCGAGACCGCCTTCGAGGTGGGCGCGCGCGTCGCTGCTCTCGAACGCCAAGGCAAGAAAATATACAAGTTCCACATCGGCCAACCGGACTTTCCAACCCCGACCAACATAAAGGACGCGGCCAAAAAAGCGTTGGACAAGAACAAGACCGGTTACACCGACGCTTCAGGAACGTACGCCTGCCGCAAGACATGCGCCGAATTCTCCTCGAAACTCAGGGGCGTAAACTTCACTCCTGAAGAAACAGTCGTTGCTCCCGGCGCGAAGCCCATAATATTCGCCGCGGCTTTTACCATGCTGGACGAAAACAGCGAGGCAATCTACCCCAACCCTGGCTTTCCCATATACGAGTCATCCATCAAAGTCATGGGCGCCAAAGCGGTCCCCCTGCCGTTGCTTGAGGAGGAAGGGTTCAATTTCGACGTCGAAGCACTGAAGGAAAAAATCACCCCAAAAACAAAGCTGTTGTTCACCAACACTCCGCAAAACCCGACAGGCGGAGTGCTGAGGGACGACGTGCTGAAAGCGGTACGCGATTTGGCGATTGACCACGACTTTTTCGTTTTCAGCGACGAAGTATACAGCTGCATCACTTACGGCAAGCCGTTCAAGAGCATTGCCGCCTTGGAAGGAATGAAGGAGCGAACAATAGTTTTGGACGGCCACTCCAAGACTTACGCTATGACAGGCTGGCGGCTCGGCTACGGCCTGATGCCAGTTGAACTCGCGAAGGCAATGACCACTTTGGCGATAAACATCTACTCCTGCCCTTCGTCCATAATGCAGGAAGGCGGAATCGAAGCCTTGGTTGGGCCGCAGGATTCGGTCCGCGAAATGGTCGCCGAGTTCAGGAGGCGGCGGGACTTCATAGTGTCGAGGCTAAACAAAATCGACGGAGTGTCCTGCAACATGCCGGAAGGCGCGTTTTACGCTTTTCCCAACGTAAAAAAGGTTTTGGCCCGCAAGAACTGGAAGAGCAACCAACTGGAGCGCTATCTTCTGGAAAACGGCGTATCCGTGCTTAGCGGGACTGCATTCGGAGAATACGGCGAAGGCTACCTCCGCTTCTCCTACGCCAACTCCCTGGAAGAATTGGAAGCCGGTTTAGACAGGGTCGGGGAAGCGTTTGAGAAGCTGAAAGGTTGAAGTTGATGAACGCAGCACTTAAAGAACTCCGGAAAATGGGTTTTCGCGTAAAGAAACCGCTTCTTAAAAACGAGGCGATAGTGTCGATAACACCGGAAAACACGGACGCACTGCTTCGGGAGGAAAGCAAACGATTAGGCATCAAGTGGCTGTGGGACAGAATTCGGCCGCATTATTTTCTTTGTACAGTCATTACGTAAAGAAATGTTTTGAGCTTTTCGGTAGTAATGTTTGTGCGTTGTTGAACTCTCGTCAGAGGAAAAAAACGGGCGTTTTTGGTTCACGCAACTCGGCAAGAAAGCAAAAAAAG
>JACROM010000090.1 GCA_016214445.1 Microcaldota archaeon | reverse complement strand
TGGGCGCTGCCGGACAAGTTCAATTTCCGCGGATTCGAGGTCAAGGGTTGGGTATGCAAGAAATGCGGAGAGAAAATACTCGATCCCGAGGACTCGGGAAGGATTTTCGCAATCAACAAGCTGGCGCAAAAGCAGACGCTGACCGCCAGAATCGCGAAAGTCGGCAACTCGTTCGTGTTCAGGGTGCCCATGGAAATAATTTCTGCATTGAACCTGAAGGACAAGGGCCAGCTCGAGGTCCGCATTGCCGACAATAAACGCGTGGAATTCACGGTTCCGGGATGAACAAATGAAAACCGTCGGAATCATAGGCTTCGGAACTTTCGGCAGCTTCATGGCTGAACAGCTGAAACCCCACTTCGGCATAACCGTGTACGACACCCGAAGGATCAGCGGGGAAGCCAAACGGCGCGGGGTAAAGTCTGCCTCGCTTGCTGAAACAGCTTCCACGCCAATAGTAATAATTTCCGTGCCCGTGCAGAGTATGGAAACCGTGCTCAAGAAAATCAAGCCGTTCCTTCACAAGGGCGCGTTGGTCGTCGACGTCTGTTCCGTCAAAGTGAAGCCGGTCGCGTTGATGAAAAGGCTGCTCCCGAAAAACGTTGAAATAATCGGCACGCACCCGCTTTTCGGCCCGCAAAGCGGAAAACGCGGCATAAAAGGCCTGACAATAGTGGTGTGCGGAGTCAGGACGAAAAGACTGAAGACCGTCCGCGGGTTTCTGGAAAAGGAACTCGGGCTCGTAGTAGAGGAAATGACGCCCGAAGAACATGATATGGAGATGGCGGAAACGCAGGCCTTGGCGCACTTCATCGGCCAAGGGCTAAAGGAAATGAACTTGAATGACGACCACAGGAACATTGCAACCTACGAGAGCCTCCTTGCGGGCAGGGACACTGTGAAGGACGACACTCCTGAACTGTTCGAAACAATAGAAAAGTGGAACCCGTACGCCAAAGCCGAACGGGAAAAGCTTTTGCAGGTATTAAGGAAAATACACGGCCGGCTGAAGTAGAAACCTTAAACAACCCGAAATGAGTATTTTCACCATGATGAAAGAACTCGAGCTGAACCCGTGGGGCAACGCGCTCATACAGGACTACAACTACCTGTTCAAGGAGTTCGGGATGCAGAAAGTTTCTCCGCCGTTGCTTGAAAAATTGGGCGAAGAGAACAGGCTGTGGCGGCGCGGAATTATTTTCGGCCACCGCGACTTCGACAAGTTCGGAGCAGCAGCGGACGCAGGCAAGCCAACAGCTATAATGACCGGCATCAAGCCCTCAAGCGAGTTCCATCTGGGCTCGAAGATGACTGCTGAGGAAATCATTTACCTGCAGAAGCGTTTCGGTTCGAAAGTGTTCTATGCAATAGCGGACGTGGAAGCGTACGCGGACAACGGCCTGAGCTTCGACTCGAGCTGAACCCGTGGGGCAACGCGCTCATACAGGACTACAACTACCTGTTCAAGGAGTTCGGCGGCCCCAAGCACGTGGTTGTCCCTGTAGGAGTGGACCAGGACCCGCACATCAGGTTCACGAGGGATTTGGCAGCAAAGTTCCCGCAGGAGTTCGGGTTCATTACTCCGGCAGCGACGTTCCACAAGTTCTTCCGCGCGCTGAACGGCGAGACCAAGATGAGCAAGCGCGATCCCCCGGGAGTGATGACGCTGAACGACGAGCCCGAAATGCTGAAGAAGAAGATCGCGAACGCGCTGACCGGCGGCAGGACTACAGCGGAAGAACAGCGCAAGCTTGGCGGGCAGCCGGAAAAATGCGTTGTCTTCGAGCTGATGCAGTACCACTTCTACGACGACGACAGGGACCTGAAGGAGATGAAAGCGGACTGCCGGTCGGGCGTGAAAATATGCGGCGAGTGCAAGGCCCTTCGCCTGAAGCATGTTTGCGAGTTCTACAGGAAGCACCAGGCGAATAAGAAGAAAATGAGGGCGAAAGCGGAGAAGCTTTTGTCTTGAACAAAAGATAAATTTTTAAACTAAACCAAAGTGAGTATTGGAGCAACGGTGGGGATTCACAAGAAAGATGGTTATCGACTTCAGGCAAGCGAAGAAACTAGTAGCAAAACACGGTTCGCCAATCCTGGTCATCAGCGAAGGCAGGGTCAAGAGCAACTACCAGACGCTCAAGAAAATCATGGGCGACGTTACAGTGCATTACCCGTTGAAGACCGCTGGCCACAAGGGCATCCTAAACATACTCCGCAGGCTCGACTCCCATTTCGACGTAGCGTCCTACGGCGAAATACAGTCGCTTCTTGATTTGGGAATCGACGCCACGAGAATGCTTTACTCGAACCCTGTGCGCTCCATACCGGACACCGTAAAAGCGTACAACGTAGGAGTGGAACGGTTCGTCTACGACAACGATGCCTCGTTGAACATCCTTTCGCGTTACGCACCCGAAAGCGACGTCATGCTCAGAGTGTCCGTTTCAAATGACCACGCGTACTACAAGCTTTCGACGAAGTTCGGCGCGCAGCCAAAGGACGCGATAAGGCTGCTGAAGAAAGCCAAAAAGCTCGGGCTCAACCCGGACGGCATAGCGTTCAACGCGGGCAGCCACAGCCACTCCGCCGACGACTACATAAACGCGATCGCGCTGAGCAAGAACATATTCAAGAACGCGAAGAAGGAAGGGATCGAACTGGAGGCGTTGGACATAGGCGGCGGTTTCCCGTGCAGGAACTCCGACCGGCCCCTTCCGAAAAGCACCGAAGACATATTATGGGACGTGAAGGAATCCCTCGACGAGCACTTTCCCAAGAGTTCCGGAGTGGAACTCATAGTGGAGCCTGGCCGATTCACCGTTTCCGACGCGGGCGTGCTCTTGACGCGCATACTCGGGAAGAGCAAGCGGCACAAAGTCATCTGGTACTATTTGGACGACGGCGCAGCCCACGACTTGGCGGACGTGAAGTTCTCGAACTGGGACTTCACTTTCGCGGTCGGGCGGCGCGGAAAGAAAATAAGAAGCGTACTTGCAGGCCCGACCTGCGATTCGTTCGACGTCATAACGAGAAACCAGTGGCTGCCGGAACTCGAGCTCGGGGACATAATTATGGTCAGGAACGCGGGCGCCTATACGTCGGGCCTCGCCTCCACCTACAACGGCTTCCAGCCTGCTGAAACTGTTTACATACCGTAAGCGAAAAGCATAAAAAGCACAGAGCGGAATGATAACTAATCTATCGCATTTGTGAGTTTACGTCTATAAAGACGTTGCAGTAAGACTCGTT
>JACROM010000069.1 GCA_016214445.1 Microcaldota archaeon | reverse complement strand
AGGCCGGAGACTGCAAAGCAGCCTTCGCTCAGAAGGCTGCAACTCCTGACCCTCCCCCTTATTTTAAATTCTAAACGCCTATTACTTCCGATGTCAAAGCTCGAACTGGTGAAAATCGATTCAAGAGGCAGGATTGTCCTGCCGCAGTCGTTCAGGGACTACCTCGGGCTGAGGGAGGAGGACACCGCCTACGCGGTATTGGACGAGGAGAACCGCTGTTTGCGCATTTCTCCTGCTGCTGAGGAGAACCTGGTGCACATCGAGCTGATTTTGGGCGACGCACCTGGTTCCCTGGCCAAAGCAGCCGCAATTCTCTCGAAAGAAGGGGTAGATTTGGTGGCCACGGAATCTCACTCTGTTGCGCGCGGAAAACAAGCCATATGGCGCATTGTGGCGAAGAGCGGGAAAAGCGTGGCAGAACTGAAGAAGTCCCTGCAGCTTAAGGGTTTGAAAATAAAATCCCTCAGGAAACTCTAGTTTTAAGAAACCGACGCAAACCTTTATATTCTTTGCCCGGCATAATGGGAAAATAGTGGGAATGATTATTTGGTGAGAGGCATGCGAGAGGGTTGTCTTCACTTCGTTAAAGCCGGTAAGGCTGGCCTACCCGTCCAAGGGACGGCTCTATTCAGGGTCTAAGGAACTTCTTGCAAGATTGGGAGTCGAGGTTGAAGAGAACAGAAGGCTGTTCTCGGTTTCCAAACGTTTCGAATGCTTTGCCTTGCGCTCGAAAGACATACCTTTCCAGGTCGAGCAGGGCTCGGTGGATTACGGCATTACCGGCATGGATTTGGTCCTGGAGAGCGGAGCGGACGTGGTGCAATGCGCCGCCTTGCCGTTCGGGTTCTGCCGCTTGGTACTGGCAGCCCCGGAAGGATTCAAACTCAACGACTTGGACGGCTGCACCATCGCAACTTCCTTTACAAACCTGACCCGCCAGTTTCTCAAGGATTTCAGCATAAGCGCGAGAGTCATTCCTTTTTCCGGTTCAGTTGAGGCGAGCGTTTCGTTGGGCGCAGCGGACGCCATAGTGGATTTGATGTCGAGCGGAGAAACCCTGAAACGCAATGGTTTGAGCGCAGTGAGGGAAATTCTGTCCTCTTCAGCTGTTTTAATCGCTTCAAAAAGCGCGCCCGCTCCACGGTGGTTGTATGCTTAAGAACCGGATGCCGCCTGCTGCCAAGAGCTTCAGCGCGAAAAACGTGGAGGAAATAGTGGAGCGAGTAAGAAAAAACGGGGATGCCGCACTAAGTGAATTCGGCAAAAAATTCGATTCCTTTGAAGGCGGACTGGAAGTTACAAAGGCAGAACAGGAAAAAGCCTTGAGGGAAATACCGGACTCTTTACGGAAGGCTCTTGAGACGAGCGAGAAGCGGATAGGAGACTTCTGCTCGAAGACAATGCCGGAAAACAGGCAATGGGTTGACGGGTATTTCGAATACGAATGGCGCTGGGAACCGATTGAGCGAATAGGCGCTTACGCGCCAGGAGGAAAAGCGGCCTACCCCTCGTCAGTTCTAATGAACGTTATTCCGGCCAAGACAGCAGGATGCGGTTACATGTCAGTTTGCACCCCTCCAAAGCCAAAAGACTCCATGTTGGCTGCTTGTGCTTTGGTTGAAGTCGATGCACTGTTCCAGGTTGGAGGAGCGCAGTCAATAGCGGCAATGGCGTACGGTACCGAAACCATCCCGAAAGTGGACAAGATAGTGGGGCCTGGCGGCGCGTTCGTGGACGCTGCCAAGCGGCTGGTTTCCAAGGATGTGGCAATAGACTTTCCGGCAGGGCCTTCAGAATTGACGGTTGTGGCGGACAAGACAGCAGACGCGAAACAAATAGCGCTCGACCTGATTGCACAAGCAGAACACGATTACGAGGCAAAAGCAGGGCTATTGGCGTTGGACGAGGAGATTTTGGTGGAAGTGGATGCCCTGCTTGAAGGGCTGGTGAAGAAAACCAAAAGAAGGGAAATAGTGGAAAGAAGCCTTCAAAAAAACGGTTTTGGTTTGCTTGTTACTGGCGAAGAGGCCCTGGCTTTGTTGAACAATTACGCTTTCGAACACGTCGCACTGTATGGTTCTGCAGTTTCTTTAAGGGAGAAAATCAGGAATGCAGGGGCGGTGTACGTTGAAACGCCTGTTGCGTTGGGCGACTACGCCATAGGCTCCAATCACGTGCTGCCTACTGCAGGTTTTGCAAGAAGCTATGGGATGCTTTCGGTGTACGATTTCCTCAAGCCCGTTGTTTCAGTGCAGCGTTTGAGGAAAGGCCTCGAAGGGACAGCTGCGGAAATAGCGAGAAGCGAAGGCCTTTACGGTCACGCGGAGTCGGTTTGAATGGTAATACTTTCAAAAACGACTTCAGCGCTGCAGCCCTACCAGTGGGAAGAATCAGACGAAGCAATAGCTGGGAAATACGGGTTGAAACCAGATCAGGTCGTGAGGTTCGACATGAACACGAACCCCTACCTGCCGGAAGCAGTCGGAAAAGCAGCCAAAACGCTGGATTTCAATTTGAATGAATATCCGATGCCGTCCTACGAACGCCTGGTTGGCGCGATTGCATCATATGCGTGCGTAGCATCCGGCCAAATAGTGGTGGGTGCAGGCGGCGACGAAGTGATAGACGTAATCGCCAAAACGTTCTTGGACCCGGGCAACAGGAGCGTCATTTCAACGCCTACCTACTCGATGTTCAAGGTCTGCTCGCAATTGAGGGGTGCGCGTGTTGTAGAAGTTCCTCGCGGCAAATGGTTTGGTTTGGATGTGGGCGCTTTGGCCGAAGCCGCAAAAGACGCGAAAATGTTATGGGTGTGCAACCCCAACTCGCCCACTGGAAACGCGGCGACTGTTGATGAACTTCTGGAACTGGTGGAATCAGTTGGCTGCGTGGTTGTCGTGGACGAGGCGTACGTGGAATTCTGGGGTGAAAGCATTGTTGGTGAAGTAGCAAAGTATCCGAACCTGATAGCCGTGAGAACTCTTTCAAAGGCTTTTGGTTTGGCTGGAGCGAGAGTAGGATATGCGGTAACGAACGCGGAGCTTGCAGAAGCATTGAACAGGACGCGGCCGCCGTGCAGCATTTCATCAATTTCGGAGGCGCTGGCGATTGCAGCGTTGGGCGAAGAAGGGGTAACGCAAGCGGAAGAAAACATGAGGAAAATCAAAGAAAACAGGGAAAACCTGAAACAACAGTTGGAGGCTTTGGGTTTGGACGTGTTTCCATCGGTTGCGAATTTTCTCTTGGTTGGCTTTGAAGGCTATGATGCATATTGGGTTTACAAACGATTGATTTCGATGGGTTTGGTGACGAGGAACTTTTCAGGCAGCGCGCTCACTCCCAACTGCTTGAGGGTTACCGTGCGGACAGAGGAAGAAAACAACCTTCTGGTTGAGGCAATCGGAGGCGCACTACGATGATTTTCTTTTTCGACGTTGACGGGACTCTTGCTGAAGGCGACACCATTTTCCGCCTCTTCAGTACTTTCGGGAAAAAGGAGCGGGCGGAGGAGATAAACCGTGTCGCGCCTTCAGAGGATGTCGAGCTGGTACTGGAAGAAATTTTGGAGGAACAGGGTCCTATTCCGATGTCGGATTTCGAAGAAGAAGGTCGGAGCGCAAAGTTTGTGGAAGACGCGGAAGAACTGGTTCGGAAGTGTGGCTCATTGGGGGAAGTGTTCCTGTTAACGTGCACCTACGAACCGATTGCGATGAAGATAGCGGAGAGGCTTGGCGTTCGGCCGGAAAACGTTTTCTCGACTTTGCTTTCAATAAGGAATGGCTTTGTCGTCGGGTTCAAGGGGCCGATAATGGACGGCGAGCAAAAGAGAACAACGTTGCGGGAAATCTGCGGAAGCGGTAAAAAAGTTGTCGGTTTGGGCGACAGCGCAGCAGACGCGCCATTTCTTTCCGAAATATCCGCCCGAGGAGGGCTTGCATTGACGGTGAAGCCGGAAAAAAAGCTTCTGGAAGCAGGCGCGGTCGCAGTGAAGGATTTGTTTGAAGCAAAAGAGAGAATCCTGGAGTTTGCGGGTGTGCTGGAATGAGAAAAAGCGAAGTGGAAAGGAAAACCAACGAGACGCAGGTGGAAGTTTCGCTGGACCTGCAAGGAACCGGAAAATACGACAACAGGACCGGCGTGGAGTTCTTCAACCACATGCTGGACTTGCTCGCGAAGCACGGCATGTTTGACCTGACTGTTGTAGCGAAAGGCGACTTGGAAGTTGACGCGCACCACACAATCGAGGATGTAGGCTTAGTGTTAGGCGAAGCGTTCAGCGAAGCCCTTGCGGACAAACGCGGGATAAGGAGGTACGGCTGGTCAAGCGTGCCGATGGATGAAACTTTGGCGTTGGCAGCGGTAGACTTCGGCGGGAGAAGTTACTGTGTTGTTGACGTGCCCTTGAAGCGCGAGACAATCGGCGATTTCCCAAGCGAGCTGTTGGTGGATTTTTTCGAAGCATTCTCTCGAGGGGCAAAAGCGGCAGTGCACGTCAAAATCTTCTACGGAAGGAACGACCACCACAAGGTCGAGGCTTGCTTCAAGGCGTTCGCCAAAGCGTGCCAACTGGCATGTGAGTTCGGCAGAACAAAGGATTTGCCATCGACTAAGGGATTGCTGTGAAACCAAGAATCAAAGTAATTTCAGCCGGGTACGGTAACCTGTTCAGCGTAAGCAAGGCGCTTGAAAAAGCTGGAGCAGTCTTGGTGAAGGAGGATGGGGATGGCGAGGATGCATTGGTTTTGCCTGGAGTTGGCGCGTTTGACACGGGCGCGAAAGCAATCCAGGGATTGGTTTTAGGTGGCAAGCCTTTCCTTGGAATCTGCCTCGGAATGCAGCTTCTGTTCGAAGGGAGCGAAGAGGGTTCGCTGAAAGGAATTGGTTTGTTGGATGGAAAAGTGAGGAGGATGAAAGCGGAAAAACTCCCGCACCTTGGATGGAACACCGTTTCTTTCGAGGATTCACTTTTGGGAGAGGGACTGCAGGATGAATGGTTTTATTTCGTCCACTCCTACGCGTGCCCCAAGAGCGAATGTGTGAAGGGCTGGACTGAATACGGCCAAAAGTTTCCTGCAGTTGTGGAAAAAGGGAACGTTTTTGGGGTGCAGTTCCACCCGGAAAAAAGCGGTTCCGCGGGAATAAAGTTGTTGGAGAATTTCGTTGAGGCGGTAAGACAATGGAAATAATCCCGGCAGTTGACTTGTACTGCGGCAAATGCGTCCGGCTCAGGGAAGGGAAGGTCGAAGCAAAAACAGAGTATTCCGGCGAGCCTTGGCTCGTTGCGCGGAAATGGCAGGACCAAGGCGCAAAATGGCTGCACGTAGTGGATTTGAACGCCGCGTTTTCAGGAAAAATAGAGAACATGGAGGTTTTCAGGAAAGCCCGCGAAAGCGTTCGGTGCAAGCTTCAGGTCGGCGGCGGAATCCGCTCAATTGAAGCGGCCCGGGAATGGTTTGGTGCGGGCGCGGACCGGATAGTGCTGTCAACTTTGTTGTCGGAAAATTTTCCGCTCGCTTCGCAGATAGCGGAAGCGTTCAAAGGCAAAGTCTTGGCGTCGCTCGACGTGATTGGCAAGGACGGAACTTTGGAAGGCCAAGACGGTTCGTTCTTGGAAGGGTTGAACTCTGTTTTGCCGTTCTACGTTGCAGGAGGGGTTTCAAGCGCAGAAGACGTTGTAGCGTTGAAGAAAAAAGGAGCCGATGGCGTGATTCTGGGCAAGGCGCTTTACGAGGGAAGAATCTCCCTGAAGGAAGCAATGGAGGCGGCAAGATGTTAGCCAAGCGCATAATCCCCTGTTTGGACGTAAGGGATGGCAGGGTTGTCAAAGGGAAACAATTCCAGGACCTCAAGGACCAGGGTTCGCCGTCCGCGCTCGCGAGCTACTACGACGGACAGGGCGCGGACGAGCTGGTTTTCTTGGACGTGGCCGCAACCAAAGAGAGCAGGTCGGCCATGCTGGAGACGGTAAGGCAGACTGCGTCCCAAGTCTTCATTCCGCTTACCGTAGGCGGCGGAATCAGGACAGTAAAGGAAGCAGAGACGCTGTTCAAGAACGGCGCGGACAAGGTTAGCGTGAACAGCGCGGCAGTCGAGCAGCCGGATTTGGTCGTGGAGCTTTCAAGGGAGTTCGGTTCCCAAAGCATTGTTGTGGCGATAGATTCGCTTTCAGGAAAAGTTTACTCGCGCTCCGGCTCCAAAAAAACAAGCTTGCGCACAGTCGGTTGGGCGAAAAAAGCGCAGGAACTCGGGGCTGGCGAATTGCTGTTGACGAGCATTGGCGCGGACGGGATGCAGACCGGCTTTGATGTTGGCCTGCTGAATGAAGTCTGCGGTTCGGTTTCAATTCCTGTTATCGCATCCGGAGGCGCTGGCAAAATGGAGGATTTCCTTGAAGCCCTGAAGGTTGCCGATGCAGCTTTGGCTGCCAGCACTTTCCACACGAAAAAAATCCTGATTCCAGAATTGAAGGGGTTTTTGAAGGAAAAAGGAATGGTGGTGCGGTCATGAAATTGTTTCCAGTGATAGTGCAGGATTCCAGAACGAAAGACGTTTTGATGTTAGCGTACGCCAACGCGGAGGCGCTGGCGAGAACGAAAAAGACCAAGGCCGCGTGGTTCTACAGCTGTTCACGGAAGAAATTATGGAAGAAAGGCGAGACGAGCGGCAACACCATGAAGGTCAACCGCGTTTTGTGGGACTGCGACAGGGACGCTTTGTTGTATATGGCCGAGCCTAAAGGCGTTGCTTGCCACACTGGAAAACAGACGTGTTTCGGCAAAAGGGAATTCAGTTTGGAGTCGTTGTTTCAGGTGCTGGAACAGAGGAAGAAAAAACCAGCCAGAAACTCATACACTGCAAAGCTATTGCGCGACCGGGCCCTTTTGGACGAAAAAATCCTGGAGGAAGCCAGAGAGCTTACGGAAGCGAAAACAAAGCAGGAACTTGCATGGGAGGCTGCAGACGTGTTCTACTTTACGCTGGTCAAGCTTGTAGAGAAAGGGGTTTCACTGGAAGATGTGGTAAGGGAACTGGAGAAAAGGCGTTAGGCTCTTTTCGAACTTTTCCAGAGCATTTCGAAGTATTTCCTGTACGCGTCCGCGATTTCCCTGTTTATCAGCATGAAACAAAGAGGGTAGTCGCCCTTCCAAATCAGGCTCACGACCCGGTCTCCGTAAATGTTTATCACTACCGGATTCTGGATTTCCGGCTTGAGGAACCGCATTTCCATGAACTTGGTTATTTTCGCTACCCGGTCTTCCGTTTTCCTCTTGTGCAGAATCCTGAACCTTATTTTTCTCTTGGCTCTCTCCCTGTCCCATTGCTTGTAGAACACGGGCATTACCTTGTCTTCCCTTGAAATCGCTCCAATCAAAAAAAGTTCGCCATCGCTGTTCTTGAGCACGTCCCTCCGCATGGTCTTGAACCCTTCAACGCCCGTCAACACGTGTGCCTCCGCTTTCGGTTTCGTGGTCCCGATTGAAGATTCCAGTTCTGAAATCAGGCGTTTGACGTCCTGCTCGTTCGTTTCCCATTTCCTCTTCTTCTCTTCGACAAAGTCAATGATCCTTTCGGGCTCAACTGCCTCAAAATACTTGGTGTAGTTGCGCAAGACGTAACTGACGAGCCCTTTTTCCAGCAGCCTGTTGAGGCTCTCGTAGATGGTTGACTTCCTCAACCCGGTTTCCCTAGTAAGGCTGCCGCTAGTTGCCGGGCCGAGCCGGTGGAGCGCGAGATAGATGTTGATTTCCGCCTTGCTGAGCCCTATTTCCTCCAAACAGCGAGTGTCCATGCATTTCTCTTGCTTCCCATGCCTTTTTAGGGTTTTCCAATGGTTGGAAGACTCCGCTATATACAGGTCCGCATTCCGAGTGGTTTCATGAAGCCTAAAAGATGGCAGGTTGCAGTGGTCGCACTCTTGCTGCTGGCGGTTGCAGCTGCTTTCTTCATCGGCAAGCCTTCTCGTGGCATTCCTTTGAGGCTCGGCATCCAGACTGCGCCGGTACTCGCACTGCCCGTTGTCGCATACGAGAAGGGTTTTTTTGCAGAAGAAGGCCTGGATGTCCAGATGACGGAATTCACTGCAGGAAAATTTGCGTTGCAGACCATGATTGCCGGGTCGCTCGATGTAGCCACACCAGCTGAAGTTCCGCCGGTTCTCGCGTTGCTGCAGGGCAATTCAGGGTTCGTGATTTTAGCGCAGGGCGTCAAGCGGACAACAAACGAGGTCCGGCTGGTCGCAAGGCGCGACGGCAACCTTGAAACCCCTGAAGCATACTTCAAGGCAAAGAAAAGAAAACTCGCGACAGCATTTGGCACCGGGGCGGAGTTTTTCACCTACTCTTTCCTCAGGTTTTACAACATTTCCAATAACGAGGTCGAACTGGTCAACCAAAAGCCACAAGACATGCCTGCTTCTTTGGCATCCGGGTCTATTGACGCGATAGCCATCTTCGACCCGTTCGCTTATTTTGCAGAACAGCAGTCAGGTGACACCATCACGTTCAAGGACGACAACCTTTATTCTGAACTGTACGTTTTTGCTGCAAGAAAAGATTTCATGGAAACGAACCCGGGCGCTGCAGAAAAACTCGTGCGGGCTCTGCTCAAAGCCGAAAAGTTCCTGCATGAAAATCCGGAAGAAACAAAATGGATTGTGGCCAATTTCACTAGGCTTGACAAGCACGTTCTGGATGCAATCTGGAACAACTTTGATTTCGGGGTGGCGATCACTCCCAAGCTTGAGGAGTACATGAAAGCCGAAGAACAGTGGGCTAAGGAAACCGGCAAGGTACCATCAACCGCAAGCCTTCCTCCTTTTGACGAGATAATTGATAGCCGTCCGCTCAGGAACGCCAGCCCGGAAGCGGTTGAGACCTGAAATGCAAGCCAAAAAAACTTTCTCCTTTGTCCTGCCCTTGTTGGTTTTCCTGTTCTTGTGGGAGGCCTTGGCCAGAAGCGGTTTAGTCAGCATCGCGCTGTTTCCGCCGCCTACCCGCGTTTTCTCCGCATTATTTGCGCTTTTGTCTGAAGGGTTCATGCTGGACATCCTGGCAAGCATTAAACGCGCTTTGGCAGGCCTGGTTTTGGGCTCTTTTCTAGGTGTTCTTATTGGATTGGCTACTGGCCGCATTTCATTTGTGGACAAGAATTTGTCGCCCATCCTCCACATCTTCCGCGCGCTGCCCCCTGTTGCGCTCATACCGCTTTTCATCGTATGGTTCGGAATCGGCGACAGCTCGAAGGTTCTTTCCATCGCGCTCGCGGTTCTTTTCGTCGCGTGGCTGAATACGCACATCGGCGCGCAGCGTGTGCCCGTCCATTACATCCGTGCGGCCTCAATGCTGACGAAGTCCGGCGGCGGCCTGAAAACAATGAAAGACGTTGTTTTTCCTGCCACCCTGCCGTTTTCAATCGCAGGCATCCGCAATGGCATCGCAATCGCGTTCATAATGGTGTACGTGTCCGAACTCGCCGGCGCCTCGCAGGGAATCGGCTATTGGATTGAGGTTTCCCAGATGACCTACGCGATTGACAAAATGGTTGCCGCGTTAGCGGTCTTGGGCTTGCTCGCTGCCGCCACCGACACAGCATTCGTCAAACTAACGCAAAGGGTGTTCCCGTGGATGCAAAAACTGTAATGGCGTTGCATAATTTATCCGTCGGATACGACGGCCGGAAAGTGCTAGAAAACATCAACCTGACGCTTAAAGAAGGAGAATTCGTCTCGCTCGTGGGGAGGTCTGGCGTCGGAAAGACTACCCTGTTCAATGCAATTTGCGGTTTTGTCCCGTTTCAGGGCAAGGTCATTGCGCCCAAGCAGCTGGGGTACGTCCCTCAAGAGCATTCACTTTTTCCGTGGTTGAATGTTTCTGAGAACATCTCCTTTGGCTTAGTGAACCACTCTGCCGAACAAGCCCGGCGCGTTATCGGCTACTATCTTAACGTGACTGGCCTGCAAGAGCATGCCGAAAAATATCCCGACGAATTGAGCGGAGGTGAGAGGCAACGTGTTGCAATCGCTCGCGCTTTCGCTCCGCAGCCGGAAGTAGTGCTTTTAGACGAACCGTTCGGCGCGCTTGATGTGCACACCAGAGACAAAATGCACCAATGGCTCACAAGCTTCTCTGAAAAGGAAAGGAAGCCCATTCTTTTCATAACCCATTACCTTGACGAGGCGCTGTTCCTGTCCGACCGGGTTCTGGTGCTTCAGGAGAAGAGCAGGATGAAGGACTTTGAGGTAGGCTTTCAAAGGCCGAGAAAAGAGGAGATAAAATTCAGCCCTGAATTCATGAGTTTGAAGAAAAGAATTCTACATGCATTTGAATGAGTTACGAGCACCTAAAGGAAAATGACGTCGTTTCCAGCTGGGAAATCGCGGTCGCCGGTCACTACCTTAAGCCCGTGCAGCCTTGCAGCTGCGAGTGTGTGGCAGTCAACCGCGCCCATTTTCGGGTGTTTGAGCTTGATGCTGCTAGCTTCGAAAGAAACGTCTTCGGTTATCGGGAGCGTGTTAGCGGTTGCCTTGAGCGTGGATATCGTGTCGTCCGCGTCCTTTTGAGAGTAGATTTGCGTCATTCTGTACCTTACTTCATAAAGGTTCAAGACGGTTGTGTAAATCGTGGCAGATTCTGTAATGATTTGCCGGACTTGGTTGCCCTCCTGGCTACCGCTGACAAGTTCAAGCAACGCGTAAGAATCAAGCAAAACGTTCACGTGCAATCTCCTTGTTGCGCTCCTTGCGGAAGCCCTCCACGTCTATTTCCGGAAATTTCCCAAACAAGGAAGCCAAGTTTTCC
>JACROM010000068.1 GCA_016214445.1 Microcaldota archaeon | reverse complement strand
GTCGACGACGGTTGTTTTTCGTTGTTTTGCGTTTTTTTGTGTGTTGGCATAGGAGGTTATGGCTGGTTTTGAGTTTTTAGCGGGTGTTTTGCGAAGAAAACCTACCAACGAAAAAACGCTTCATTGGTAACCCCCATTGTGCAGGCGGTTGAAATGCTCCTTTATTATTTCGCTTGCCCTGCGTAGTTCTTGCTCGGTCCGATAGACGTGTTGTTCCACCACGTTCGTCTTAAGGCTGACTGCATGAAAAGGTTTGGAATCCTTTTCTGTGGAGGACGGCGTTATCTCGACGATTTTGGCCTCGAGTGCCGAAAAGTGTTCGAGCCGTTCCGGGAAGAGGCCCTCCCTTTTCAGTGCTTCCTTGAGGTTTTCGCTGTGCTTCGAGGCGATTCTTCTCAATTCTCTCTCCAGTTTCCGCCTCATTTTGTAGAACGGAAGAGTGAAGTGGGCCGAACCTTTTCCGCTCTTCTCCTCAAACGAATAAACATTGTAAGGCCGCGTTTCCTCTCCGCTTAAGGGGTCGTGTATGTATTCAATCATTTTGCATCATCCACTATTTTGTCGGGGCAGAGTTTTAAAGCCTGCGCCGCGTATTCTCTGCATGAAGGAAACGGTGTTTGTCAAGCTCGGCGGCAGCGCGATAACGGACAAGGACAAGCACGCAACAGCCAAGCACATGGAGTTGGCGAGGATAGCGGAGGAAATAGCTTCCGCGCGGCAAGCAAAAGGGTTTGAGCTCGTTGTCGTTCACGGCGGCGGCTCGTTCGGGCACGTAACAGCCAAGAAGCATGGCTTGGCTGACGGCTTCAGGACGGAAGAACAGAAAAGGGGTTTCGCGGAAACGCACAAGCTTATGGTTGAACTCAACCAGATGGTGTGCGACGAATTCCTAAAGCACGGCGTACCGGCCATAGGGGTTCCGCCAATTCACTTGGTCCTGCAGGACCGCAAGAGAATAACGCATTTCGACACGCGGCCGGTAGAGCTCCTGTTGGCAGAAGACTTCGTTCCTGTTTTGTTCGGCGACGTGGTTTTCGATATTGCTCTCAACGGTTCCATCTGCTCAGGCGACCAAATCATTTCCTATCTGGCGAAAGAGCTGCGTCCGAAGCAAATAGTCCTGGGAACCGACGTTGACGGCATCTTCACAGCGGACCCGAAAACCGACAAAAAAGCAGAGCTGATTGAAGAAGTGACCAACGCCAACCTGCCGGAAGTCCTCGCTGCTCTGAGCGGGGCGAAAACCCACGACGTGACCGGCGGGATGAAAGGGAAAGTGTCCGAACTAATCGAACTCTCCAAGAGCGGCGATGTGCTCATAATCAACGCCTCGAAACCCGGGCGGTTCAGGGACGCCCTTTTGGGAAAGGAAGTTGTCGGGACGAGGATTAGGGTATAACCTTGCCGTCAACCATACGTTGTTTCGTCTCTCCGTTCCACTTCAAGTATCTTGATTTTTTTCCCGTTCCAGTCCACATAGTATTTGACGCGGTAGCTCGACAATCGCACGCGATAGAAGCCGTCCTGACCTGCCAACTTTAAGACGTCGCGCGTTTTGGCTGGTATCGGCTCTGTTTGAAGGATGTCAACGAGCTCGTGGACCCGGTTCCGCAGTTTTGGCTCCGCTTTCCTCAGGAACTTTAGCGCGTTGTTGCTGAAGAAAACGGAAAACAAAGAAATTTCGCTGCCGGCGTCCATTTCCGCCTTTATTCTCTTCAGCCGGCTCATTTCTGCCTTGCCTGCTTTCACTTCGGGCACCAGGCACAATAGCAGTGCGTTTGTTTTTTCCACTTCCTTTTGCAGCATCTGGATTTCTTGGTATAACATGTTCACGTTGACGTTGGCCATGCACTCACCTTTAATGATTTTGTTTCGTACCGATTTAAGGCTTTGCTTGGAACAGAGGCGGTCGGGACGAGGGTTAGGGTATAGAGTTTTTTTTCATCGCGCCCTTAATCAAGAACCCAACCCTAAAGGGCCGCGGCTCCGGCAAAGCCGGAGTTGGGTTCGTAATTCACGCGCGAACTTAACCCGTAAACGGGCGCGAATCCCCGTAGTCCCAAGTCTGAAGACCGGGGATTCGCGCGGGTTTGAACTGAACGGTTATTAAGTTCCAAAGGCTAAATTGGCCCATGGGCAAGAACGCATTGGAAGCCGTGCGCTGGATAAAACAGGCCGAACGCGATCTGGGAATGGCCAAGACCGCGCTGAAGAGCCGTTACTTCGAGCACGCCTGTTTTCTCTCGCAGCAGGCAGCTGAGAAGGCGTTGAAGGGTTTGCTTTACGGCAAGGGCTTCCGTTCTATACCGACCCATTCCGTGAAAGACCTTTACCTCGACGCAAAGCGCGAATTTCGGGACCTGAAGGAAATGGGGAGGGAAGCCATTTTTCTGGACAAACAATACGTGCCGACGCGGTATCCGGACTCGTTCGATTCCGGTTCGCCGTTCGAGTATTTTACGGAGGAGGACGCGAAGAAATGCGTAGGCTGCGCAGGATTGATATTAAGCGAGGCGAAAAGATTGTCGCCGAAGTGAAGGCGCTGGCGAAACGTCTAAGCGGGCGCAACAAGGTCGAGAAGATAATTCTGTTCGGCTCCTTCGCCCGCGGCGACTTTAGCGAAGCGAGCGACATCGACCTCCTCGTCATCGGCGACTTCAGGGAGCGGTTCCTCGAGCGCGGCATAGGTTTCGAGGAAGCCACAAGCCTCCCGGTTGAAACTTTCTGCTACACCCGCGAGGAGTTCGAGAGGATGCGCAAGGCCGGCAACCCTTTCATCCTGGCCGCATCGAAGACAGGCGAAGTGATTTATAGCAACCCGCGGAAATAAACATTCCTGTTATAACAGGAAGAAAACGCGATTATTTCCTGTTAGGGACTGTCATTAAATAACTATTCCATTTTGTTCGGAGTAATCGTGTAATTCCATTCGCCATGAAATGAATCCGGTTTTATTTTTATTTTAGCAAACTCATCATCGGAAACTTTTCTTCCGATTGCATACTTGTTTTTATCAAGCACGCACTCCACTTTCAAACCCGTATTCGTAGTCGTTGCCGTAATCAAGTTTACTATTACTACCCGATTGATCAATGGTTTGCCCTTCCAGTTTTGGCTGATAAAACTGAACAAGCGATGTTCAATCTTGTTCCATTTGCTCGTGCCGGGCGGAAAATGGCGCACACGAATAGCAAGTCCGGTCTCGTTACTGAATTGTTGAAGTTCAAACTTCCACAAGCGTGAGCGACTGCTGTTGCTTCCGCCGCTGTCGGCCGTAATT
>JACROM010000075.1 GCA_016214445.1 Microcaldota archaeon | reverse complement strand
TCTTTGCTGACTGTCGTCTTCACATGCCCAATGTGCGGCGGCGCGTTGATGTAAGGCGGTCCGTCCAAGAGGAAGAACTTCTTGCTGCCTTTCCTGCGCTTCGCTAGCTTACCGGCTACGTTATGTTTTTCCCAGCATTTCCTCACTGAGTTTTCAATCGCCTTTGGGTCATATGCCTGCAATTCAACACCCGTTCACTCAATAAAAAAGAGGATGGAATATTAGGGCAGGAGGAATTAATAAAATTGTTTTTTGACGAA
Organism: Microcaldota archaeon; assembly: GCA_016214445.1. Classification (GTDB taxonomy): domain Archaea; phylum Micrarchaeota; class Micrarchaeia; order Norongarragalinales; family Norongarragalinaceae; genus JACROM01. The sequence continues at coordinate 3,040 of JACROM010000075.1, read as the reverse complement.
GGCGTCCCAAACAGCTTTTTGCTGCGGCAAAAACCTGGGAAAAACAGGGCTTCAGCTTTTTGCTGCGGCAAACAGCCTTTTTCCTGCGGGAAAAACCCTGGGGAAAAAACAAAAACCTGGGAAAAAAAGAAAAGCCTCGTGGAAAGGGGGGTTGAGGGGGCAAAGCCCTTCACTTGGCCGAGGTGTTAAAGGCCTGGCCCGGAAGGCCTTTATTGGACTCATTCATGCAGATTGGCGCCTCTGGAATCTCCAACAGGTACTTGCAGCTGCCTTCAATGCATTTACCGCCTACAAAAAAGCTTTTTCCTTCGCATCTCGGCGGACATGCGGTTTGCTTGCAGGGGTCTTCATAAGCTAGGGCGGTAGGGGTTGTGCAGCCCAGCAGTAGCAAGGGTGCGAAAACGGTTTTAACCAAGGGAGTAGGCCGTGCAGACAGGAGGTATGCACCGATGAAGAAATAGGCGAGCAAGAAAATCAGCAACAGAAACAATGCTATCCTGAGCGAGCCTGTATTTTTTTTCCTCCACATTCCCGCTTTTTTCATTCAAGTCACCTACAAGCATAATGATGAACTCATATTTGTTCTTTTCCTCTTCGGGGCACATGAATTGTTTTTTCAGTTTTTTCTTGTACCTAAATCTTTTCGCAATATCTCAATCTTATGTGCAGGGCTCCTCTTCGGCACGTATTAACTACCACTCAGTTATCTTGCGTCCCTCGGGGCTTGGCTCAGCTGTGGCCTCGGCGGTTCCTCCGTCAACACCACGGTTTCTAGCGATGGAAAGCAAGAGGATGACGATCACTAATAGGATTGAAACAAGGATGAGGGCACCAAGGTCAGTCAGGCTGGGGCCTGGTTGAACAATCGGTGTTGGAGGCGAGCCCACGTATGCCTTTCCGTATATGGTGTAGGTAAACTGCTTGGACTCGCGGGAGTTGAGGCGCGGCACCATCCACGTCAGGGTATTGCTATTGATTTTGGTTGGAAGTGGATTGAAGCTCACACCAGCCATTTCCTCAAAAAGCTCTGCTGGAATGGAGTCGCTGACTTCAATATTCTCGACCGGTGTATCACCCACGTTGGTCACAGTTAAAGTAAACACCGTAAAATTGGTTTTTATAATCGTGCCATTGTATAAAGTGGTGGTGTTCTCGTATACAACATGCTCCTTTGAGGTGAGGATGTTGGTCACGTTTTCCAAAGGCATTTTGACAGTAAACACGCCTCCGGCTTTCTTGCTCATAATCTCTCTGAGTGTGGTGTTAAGCACGTTGGGCGTTGTTTTGTTCTCAACAGCTTCTTCTCCAAAACGTGCCGTGAAGCAATCGTCTCCCTCCTGCACTAGATTGGAGGGGCAGCCGCAGGCACTTGCTTTTGGCACCAGGGTCAATTCAGGAGTGCAGTAAAGCGGCTTCGTTATAGAGCACTCCCCTGAGGGGGTTTGGTCATCACACAGGGAGGGAGTCTGCTGAGGCACGCAAGACTCTCCTTCGGCAACCGTTCCGTTGGGGCAGTTGCAAACGCTTGCTTTCTCTACTAGCACAGCTGATTCGTCGCAGTACAAGGGCTTTGTTGAAGAGCATTGGCCAACAGAGGTGTTGTCTTCACAGAAAACCGTTTCTGGGCCAGGCACGCAGTAGTCATCCACTGCCACTTGTCCGCTTGGGCAACCACACAAGCTTGACTTCTCTGAGAGGGACAGTAACTCATCACAATAGAGGGGTTGGGTTGCAGAACAGCTTTCAGGAAGGGTTCCGTCCATGCAGGCTCTAAGAAGGTAATAAACCGTGAGCATCGGCCAATGTGAATTACTGGAGTCCTCGGATGTCGAAATCCTTGCAAGGCTGTTTTCCCGGCTGGTGATTCCCAATGAAAACAATCCAGTTGAAAGCAGGTTTCTGAAATCGACTACTGCAGGGTCACCCAAATCAACTGACTCATAAGCCGGGGAATGCGTCCACGCCAGATTTTCTGCATAAGGGGGTGCAGAAGAGATGTTTCCAAACAATTGTGCGTTTCCTTCCAGCGTATCAGGATAGTCTCGGGGTTTTCTTGCATTCAAATCTTTTGCTGAAACAAAACTCTGTGAGCTTGCTAGCTTGTTGTAAACCCATAGAACCAAGCGGAGAACTACTGCATTTGATGGAATGGAAGAGGTGCTGAAGGACAGGAATGCATTGAAGCTCGTGTTCGTTGAAGCGTTTCTGCCTATAAGGGCTTCATCAGATGAATCGTTGCGGTAGACGGATGTGGAGGGGGAGCAGCAACTGCCATAAACGTATCCATCATAGCCTGAGGGGGTTTTTGTGGTGAGGTTAAGCGACAGGGTATTCGGGGGAAGGGAGGTAGTGGTAGTCGAAGAAGTAGAAGTGGATGTTGAAGTGGTAGAGGATGTTGAAGTAGAGCTGGAAGTGGTTGAGGTAGTGGTTTCGGTTGTGGAAGTGGACGTGGTGGTAGAAGTTGTAGTGGGTATAAACGAAGGCAAAAGGACTGCATTCATTTGCATCTTAGAGGATATGTTCCATGAAGTAACGTTTGTTTGGTAATCTGGTTTGCTGACAGTTGCAATATGGTTGTTGTAGTTTTTTCCACCGGTGCGGTTCATTATCTGGTCAATTACTTCAAATTGATTCGTCAAGCCGCTTGCACCTGACCTCCCAGAGAACAAGGACATGCCTGCGTTGTTTGAAACGTTCACAGTCGCATCAAGCGGGCTTCCACTGGAATCTGTCACATACACAGAAGCATGCCACTTAATTACGAGGTTGCCTGTCATATTAGAGTCGATTGAAACCTTGGTTTTGTCGAAGTTCACGTCCATGAATGTGGCACTTGTGATTGAGAACCTGCTCTTGACCAGAGTCTGGTTAACACCGGAGAGAGTTGAGTCTTGGACCAAAACAACGAATGAAGAATCTATGTATAGCGCGGGGGCATCGGCAGCTGAAGTGCTTATCGTAGTGAATTGAATGGTTGGTGAAGCGGTATACAAATAAATGCCGTATGCCCGGGCATTTGATGCGGCGATGTTACAGTTGG
>JACROM010000074.1 GCA_016214445.1 Microcaldota archaeon | reverse complement strand
CTTTGATTTTCCGGATGAAACTCATTGTAGTGTTTATAATAAACACTACACTTAATAAACTTGCCGGTATTCGAAAGCACTTTTACGAGGGAAAAAGAATCGCGCGGACGTAGTGTTCAAAAAAACCGGAAAAGTCAGGTATATAGGAAATGACATCCTCCGCAGCTTCCGCCCGACTTGGCGATTTTTCCATAACCTTATTTTACGATTCTCTTGAGGTCGTTGCTTTTCATGCGCTTACGCGCCCCCCATTGAACATCCTCGACTTAAGCCACAAGGACACGTCCACCAGCCCTATCATAACCGGGACTTCAATCAACGGGCCTATTACCGCCGCAAATGCGACGCCAGAGCCAATGCCGAAAACAGCCACTGCAACCGCTATTGCAAGCTCAAAATTGTTGCTTGCCGCAGTGAATGACAGGGTTGCGGTTTTCTGATAATCTGCACCAAGCTTCCTGCCCAAGTAAAAGCTGATGAAAAACATCAGGACAAAATAAAGAAGGAGCGGGATTGCTATCCTGACAACATCAAACGGGATCTGAAGCATCAGGCTTCCCTTGAGGCTGAACATCACGACAATCGTGAAGAGCAGGAAAACCAGCGCCATGGGACTTATTTTCGGGACGAATTTCTTGTGGTACCATTCATCGCCTTTTTTCTTCACCAGGAGATAGTGCGTGCCAGCGCCCGCGATTGCAGGTATTCCTAGGTAAATGAAGACGCTTTCCGCAACCTGCCACAGGCTCACGTTCACTACGCTTCTGGCAAGCCCAAGCATTGGCGGAAGCACGGTAACGAATATCCACGCGTAAACCGTGTAGAAAAGCACCTGGAAAATGCTGTTGAAAGCGACCAGACCGGCCGCATAGTCGGTGTGCCCGTTTGCAAGTTCGTTCCACACCAAAACCATGGCAATGCAGCGCGCAATCCCAATCATGATAAGCCCTACCATGTATTCTGGCTTGTCGCGCAGGAAAACAACTGCCAGGATAAACATCAGAATGGGGCCTACCACCCAATTTTGCGCAAGGGAAAGCGCTACGATTTTCCTGTCCTTGAAGACATCGCCTAGCTTCTCATACCTCACCTTCGCAAGCGGCGGGTACATCATGAGTATTAGCCCGACGGCTATTGGGATGGAAGTGGTGCCTATTTGCAGGCTGGAAACGAATGCAGTGAAAGACGGGACGAACGTGCCAAGCGCGATGCCGAGCGCCATTGCTAAAAATATCCAGAGTGTAAGATGCCGGTCTAGAAATGACAGTTTATCTCCAACGCCCATTGAATTCCCTCTCTAGCAGTTCGCCTTTGCCTTGATTTTTGATTCCAAGCACGGCCATAATTCGCGCCGCGTTTCCGCCTTTCAGCAGGTAAAACCTGTTTACGCCTTTTCCCTGCGAGATTCTGGAAAGAAGAAAATGCAGGGGGAGGGATTTTCACTGCCCAATTGATTCGCCCAACAAGAGCGTTTTTCTTTTGGACCGGCCAGCTTTTCTTTTTTTGAAAAAGAAAAGATGACCATTTGAACCCTCGAACCCCTAAGGGACAAGGTTTCTTAGCATGCACCGAAAGTTTTCTTTCTTTTGGTGCGCCTAGCTTTTCTTTCTTTTTTGAAAAGAAAGAAAAGGTGGGCTCCTAAGCCTTGCACATTTTTCTGGGACCCGTTTTCAATTCACGCGCAAGAAGCCTTTCTTTCCGCAAAAACGCGAACGCGTTTTGGGGGCGCCGCAAAGCCATCGAGGCTTTGCGTGCGTTCCGTGGAGGCTTTTTCTTTCGCGAAAGAAAAAGGGTCCGACCAGGCTTTGCTACCCCTGCACTAAAGTGTTTGTGCCGAAAAGAGTTAAAGAAGGTTTTGAGAAACTATTTTTTCAGGCCGGACAACAAAATCGACATGCCTTCGAAAACCATGCGCTTCTTTTCAGGGGTCAGGTGAAAAAGGGATTTGGACACCATGGACTCCGAAAGAGTGAAAAGGTAGTTGAGTTTTATCACGCTGTCCGCGGCAGCGCCTTCTTTTTTTGACAGGGGTACGCCCTTCATCTTCAGGTTGCTCGTGACGCCCGCCACAACGACGTTGCCCAGTTCCTCGAAAAGAACAACTGCCGGCCGCACCTTCGCGCCGGAAGCGTCGGCAAACTGGATTCTGGCCAAAATCACGTCGCCAGGCTTAAACATTTTCCCAGACCTCGTCGTACTTGTTGTCCCAGAGTTCCTTCATTTTTGGCTGCTGTATCCTGCGCAGAAACTCGTCGTATTCTATCCCGGATTTGGAGTCCCTGAAGAACTCTACAAGCGTGGCAATGACCTCATTGTAAGACTGGCGGTGGTGGGTCTTGAGCTTGCCGAGGGCGGCAGCAAGGTCCGCATCAACTTGAATTGTCGTAAAAGACATTACAATCACCTATAATAAGCTATAACTGGCTATATTTAAGTGTTTCGGACCGACGAAATCAGAGAAACTTCTTCATCACTTTGCGGTACTCTGCGAAACCCCGCGTTTGGTAGAACTTCATGGCAGGGGCGTTGGAGGACCAGCAGGAAAGCTCGATTTCACGGGCCCTCTTCATTTTCGCCCACTTGAATATCTCGGCGAAGAGCTCAGAGCCGATACCGTGTTTTCGGTACTCAGGCAGGACGAAAAGCGCTTTCACCTCTATGTGGATGCCTTGGCGGAAAACTGAAGGGTTTTTGTAAAGGCGGCATTCGAGAAAGCCTACCACTTTGCCGCAGTCAACGGCCTTCAAGACAACGGTGTTTTTAGACGCCAAAACTTTCCGGTAGTGGTCCCTGAATTTTTTCTTTGCGTTGGGAACGAGTTTGACAGGCGCCGAAGGCAGAAAGCACGAAGTCATCTTGTTCAAAGAGAAGGCTAAACCCGCCAAAACCGGAACGTCGCTTCTTACCGCCTTCAGTACGCTTATTGCCATTTCAACCGTACATCGGGTTCGTTTCCATCTTCTGGTAGTCTGCGTGGAGGGACTGCATCTTCTCCATCGCTTCCTTCATTTTTTCCTCGACCTTTTCTCCCTGTTTTGTCAATTCGACGGTGTCCACCTTGAACTTGAGCAGGGAGGCGAGCTTGTCGAGCAGACGCGCGGAAGCCTTGGGGTCCAACGGCGCAGCAGTCTGCACCATCAAGTTGGCTGCCGGGAACTTTCGGGCGGCGCACTCGGCAATAAGAACGCCTGAAACTCCCTGCGTCGCGCCTTCCTTTATCAGTTCAACGCCGTTCTTGGCGAGAATGTCCGCGACTTTCGGCGTCGAAGCGATGCCGTAATATTTTTCCTCCGGCTGCGGGGTCGCTATGCCTGCTAGCGAGTATATCGCGGAGGCGTTCTTTTTCTTGGCGTAGTCGAGGATGGCGTTGCTTAGGGAGAACACTATGGATGCGGGAATGACGAATTCCGCGAACAACACTATCAAATCGTATTCTTCGGAGGCGTATATGCGGGCGGGGTAAACCGGCCGGGCGTCGTGTATTGCTGAAATAGGCGGAAAATGGGAAGAACATATGGAGCCTATCATTTTCATTTTCAGTTTTTCTGCGAGGTAGGACGCGGAAATGGTGCCGACCATTCCCACTCCCGGGAAACCCTCTATCACTACCGGCTTGTTCAGTTTTACTTTCTCGAATTCGCGTATTTCAACGAGCATGACAACACCTCTGTTGGTGAACTAAAGAAGCGGCTAATTTAATGCTTTGCGGTCGAGCCGTGAAACAAGCGGTTTCACTTTTTCCGTAAGGGGTTAGTTTTCTAGGCAAAAAATGTCAAATTTACCTCGTAAAAAGGCAAAAAATAGAGCAATGCACAAAAAAGTACATTTCCCTCTGAAAATGCCTACAAAACTAACCGGATACACTTTTTCTTTGAAATCATCCGGCAGAACAAACCGTTCACCTTGTTTTGCGAGACCGTATTTCTCTCCGAACATCTTAAGAAAGCGCTCACCGGGGCCGCTCAACTGGCGGTGGTCCAACCGCCCCAAACCGTGCTCGTGTATGAGATGAATAAAAAGCTCTTCAGCAGGCGTGGGTGTGGGACAAAAATAGTGTTCCTTTGTTTTGAAATGCATTTTTTGCCTGCGGGTTGTTTCAAACCAGTAGAGCGGTCTTTTGCGTTCTCTTTTGCTGGGTTGCTTGAACTTTTTT
>JACROM010000079.1 GCA_016214445.1 Microcaldota archaeon | reverse complement strand
CAAAAACGCTGGATGAGATGCTCAACACCTTCAAACAGTACTACTTCGAGGACACTGGTAGGGCAAACGAAAGGCACAAAATTGTCGCGTCAACGCTTAGAAAACTCGCTGAAAGGTATGGTGATGGAGATGCGGTCGTGGTTTTCGGCGCAGAGCACAGTGGAATGGACGAATACATACGGAAACAAATGGAAAAACACGGAATCAAGGCGCAAGTGATGACAACTGAAAAAGAGGTTTTGGAGCCAACCATATACTGGGAGTTGGCTGAAAAACGCCAAAAGGATCCTACATTCAAACCTGCTGATGACGAGTTAGCCAAGGCGTTTTTGCATGATATAGTTTCTGCCTTCATTGCGAAAAACATCAGGAAAAAAATGGGTTGGAAAAAAGGCGATACCGACCACAACTTGCGCCTTTTCAGGTACAAAGAATACCGGGACGCCATGCAAAGAACTGGCGACACGATCAAGATGCTGAACCATACGGAAGCCAGAGAGCAGATTGAGCGCTTCGCGAAAGACGGAAAGTACATTGAAAAGTTCCTAGAAGAATGCAGCGGACGGGACAGGTAAGAAATGACATGGACAGTTTCCAGCAAATGCGCATTTTAGATGGAAATTTGTCCTGGCTCGGCTATTCCGTTATTGAAGCGATGGAATTGGCAGGGAAGGGCCTGGCAGCTGAAATTGAAAAAGCGCTCGAAACAAGCCGGGCGGAAAACGGCAAAAACGCTGGAAGAAAGGGAAGCGAAAGCGGGAAAAGCGGCAGCGGAAGGGAAACGAAAAGCAAAGGAAAGAAAGGCGGAAAGGCAAAAATCGCGTTTTTCTGCGGGCCCGGCAACAAGGGCGGGGACGGGTTCGTTGCAGCCCGCCACCTTTCAAACAAACACGAAGTAACCGTCTTCATCACAGCTGAACCGAAAACAAAAGAAGCCGCAACAAACCTGGAAAAACTCAAAGGAAAAACAAAAACCGCGAAAGACGCGCACAAAGCAAAGCTTTGTGGCATGCTTGCAAATGCTTCAAGCATTTGCGGCATCCTGCAAACTCGGAGAGTTTGCATGACCCCGAAAACGCTTGCGCGTTTTCAGGGAAAAGCAAAAAACACGAAGGAAGAAACAAGAGTGAAAATAAGGCGCATAGAAAGCGGAAAAGGCCTGCCAAAAGAAAAGTTCGACGTTTACGTTGACTCGCTTCTTGGAACGGGCCTTTCAGGGGAATTGAGGGAGCCCTATTCTTCAATCGTAAAGTGGCTCAACAAACAACGCGGAATAAAGGTTGCAACCGACGTCCCAACAGGCTTCGGGACAAAGGTTTACTTTAAGGACGACGTTACTGTTTCCATGCACTGCGCCAAGAAGAAAAACGCGAAAGTGGTGGACGTCGGAATCCCGAAATCCTTTGAATCCAAGATAAGGCCCGGGCAAGTGAAGGCGCTCAGGCTCCATTCAGGGCAACACAAAGGCATGAACGGCGTCTTGACCGTAATCGGCGGCTCGAAAAAATACCACGGCGCACCCCTTTACGCCATCGAGGCTGCCGCGCCCTTCGTGGACCTAATCTATTTTTACTCGCCGGAAAAGGACAACCTCGTCCTGTTGAAAATGAAATCAAAAAGCAACGCGTTCATTACAACCGAGCGAAAAGACTTGCTGAAAGCGGTAGAGAAGAGCGACTGCATCCTCATTGGCAACGGCCTCGAGGAAAACAAGGCCAACAAGAGGCTCGTCAATTCGCTCCTCAAAAAATTCCCGTCCAAGAAATTCGTCCTTGACGCAGGCGCGATGATGCTCGCGGACAAGCGGTTTTTCAAGAACCGCGTTGTCCTGACTCCTCATGCTGGAGAATTCACGCGTTGTTTCGGCGGGAAAAAAGGCGGAAGCACGGAGCGCACAAAGCCGAAGCAATTTATCGTCAGCCCGGAGGAAGCGAAAAGGCAAGCGAAAAAACACGGGTGCATCATCCTCCTGAAAGGCCCCATTGACCACGCAACCGACGGCTTCCGCATCATGGAAAACACCACCGGCAACGTCGGCATGACCCGCGGCGGAACCGGCGACGTGCTCGCGGGATTGGCTGCCGCGCTCTCCTGCCAGAACGAGTTGTTCCTTTCCGCGCAGGCAGCGGCTTTCTTGAACGGCTTGGCTGGCGACCTGGTGGCATTGACGACGAAGGCTTACACAGCCGACGACTTGGCCGCGAAGCTTCCGGAAGCGTATTCTTTTGCAATTGATGTGTGAGAACCGAAAACCTTAAATAAGATTAATCTTATTTTCAAGACATATGGATGACGTGAGCATAGGCACGATAAGCGCGAGGGGCCAAGTGGCAATACCTTTGGAAATGAGGCAAAAAATGAAGCTCAAGGAAGGAGAAAAGGTGCTGTTCGCGCTGGAAGACGGGACGCTAATAGTGAAGAAAGTAAGCAGCCTAAGCTGGAAGCAGATAACAGAACCAATACGGAAGGCAAAAAAGAAAATAACCGAGGACCAAGTGAGCGGCTTGGTTCATCGCTTCCGTAGTGGTAAAAAATGAGGGTAGCACCATACTGACGCTGCGAGAGTTTCTGCTTCAAAAAGAAGCTGGCGAGTAAGCAACAGGCCAAACGGGAAAACACTTAATATCCCGCACATTCCAAGTAAAGTCTATGGAGCCAAATCCCAGCATCACCCGCATCGATTTCGGACAGCACCCAAAAATAGCAAGCATGCGCGTCGAGAGGGACAAAACGGGAAGGCAACGGCCCATGTTTCCACGAAAGGCAACACCACCTATACTCCATTCCGGTATTCGAGCACAAAAAGAGGGGAAGCACAACCGCACACTTGCTCCTATGGGGCGCCACCACGCGCACGAGGAGCGGACAAGTGAAAGCGCCTGGAGACAACACCCCCGCAACAGTGGCGAGGGTGCTCAAAAGGAAAATGCTGGCGGCGCTGTCAAGCCAGATGGAATGGAACGCGTTGAAGCTGAGCAAAATCAAGGCCAAAGCTGGGGTTGGCTGAAGCGTTTTAAACCGTGGCGGACACAAAGGGTAAGGTGAATTGGAATGGAAGAGTTTCATAAGGCGTTGAGGGCTTTCTACGGCAACCGCGTGCCAAACATAGCGATAACAGGCGTAACGAGAACGAGGCACGAACTCCTTTTTCCCGGAGAACCGGATGAATCGAGAAAATTCGGGGCACGTAAAGAATTCAAGAAGGCGCTCGTCAGCTTTTTGAAGAGGGAGAACTTGTGGGACCCGAAAAACGGCGTAATACTAAAAATGCCAGAAGGACTTGAAAGGAAAAGCACAGGCATGACGCCCGAAGAACGTGAAAAAGACGAACGCGACCTCGAAAAAGAACGCGCGCCAATAAGTGTCAAAGGCACTCCCGCACAGATACACAGAATTTACGGCGCCATCGTCGAATACCTTGGAAAAATGCAAGAATAGGAAAAAACTTTAACTAGCTGATACATAAGCAGAACATGGTACTTCCCGCATTCATCGGATTCGAAATCGTGATAGGCGTATTGCTCATCCTGTTGGCGGTAGTGGTGATAGGTTTCCTGAAGAACCTTTTCGCCAACACGGTCTTGGGAGTTGGCGCCCTGCTCGTGCTGAACATCCTCGCGGACTACGCCAAGATGGAAACCATCAAGATACCCATAACCATAGTGACCGTGCTCATTTCCGCCCTGCTCGGCCTCGCTGGACTCGGACTGATGATAATCCTGAAGCTGTTGGGGATAGTGATACAGTAGAATGCATACTGCGCCGCTCGAACGCGAACAGCCGAAAAAAAAGCCGGCAATAGTGACTAAAGTCGAGAGAAAGGGCGCTGCACACCGTTTTGGCGGCGAGACACCGTACGAGGAGTCTTTCAGGGGACTGACTGAAAGAAACGTGAAGGCGCTCAACAGCATGCGGATGGACCCGGAAGGACTGCGCCTGATGGACTCCGCAGGCAGGCTCATAATCTCCGCGAAAGCGATGCAGGAAATATTCGCCAAAATGAGGGCGGCAACGCCAGAACAAAAGAAAAGCGAGGAAATGAAAAGCTTCATAGACCGCAGGTTGGGTGCGGCCAACGCGGTTGCTGATTTTCCGCGGGAACGCAAGCTGAAGCCAAAACCAGCTTGAGGGGAAGCAAACTCGAAGGCCGCCTCTCAACAAGCGCATAAACCAAAAAGTTACTTGAAGCCGCTTTTTCTGTCGTTGGCCGCGCGCCAGGCGAACCGGACATTCAATACCCCTGCCAGCAGCCGGGTTTGACGCGGGTTTCGTCAAAGGATATAAAGCAGCCGGATGGAAGGTAATGGTCCCTTCTAGAGTTGGTGGAAACCGGTAACCGAAAAATTTTTTGCCTCTGAAGGCGTACTGGTCTAGTTTTGTTGAGCAACAAAAATTAAACCAGTAACGCCGGCCTCAGAGGTAATAGAAATGACGCCCACCGTCAATAAAAAGATTAGCGTAAGCCACCGAAAAAAACATGCGTTGTCTTGCCCCCACTGCCATGCCAGCAAGGCAGTGATTTGCTGGGGCTTCCAAGCAAACAAACGCCAGCGCTACTATTGCAAGGCGTGCAGCAAGACGTTCAACGAGTACACGAATACGGCTTTGTGGAGTGCACCCCTTTTTT
>JACROM010000078.1 GCA_016214445.1 Microcaldota archaeon | reverse complement strand
CTTACGCGATTCTCGCGTACATGAATCGTAAGCTTACCGGACTTGAAACGTCTGCGGTTGATGCTCTTGCATCATTAGAGCATGGCTATCGGGTTACGCTTGAGACGGCCGGTGTTGAGGGGAGCGTTCATGTCGCGTTGGAGCCTAAGCAAAAAAAGCTTTTGAAGGCCTTGGATGTTGTGTATAAAAACTAGGGAAAATTAAGGAAGCTAAGCAAAACGAAAGCGCACAGTATTGCCGTCCACTTAGTCATTATTTGTTTGTATGACCGGTTCTTTTTATTCTATGAGATCGACGTATTACGCGAGCGTATCAAACAACATGATTTGACCAGCTGGCCTCTATTTCCGCACAGCTTAAAAAACTTACGGCGTTTACTCTATACAAATGAAAAAATTGTTGTTTTTGGGAGTTGCGCTGTTTTTGTACGGATGTATACAGTCGCAGCCCTCCTTCGACGCTTCAAAGATTGCAGAAGTAGAGGCTTTTTTGTCAGAAAACCATGGCGCCGAGATCCGGGCGACTCAAATGGATACTTTAAACGCTTTTTCTGAAATCAGCCAGTTGTGCGGCAAAGAAGCGCCAAGACGATACTACAATAAGTTTTACAAGATTACAGCTAACGCCACAGGAAATTATTTCGTCGGCTTTTTCAACGAAGCTTCAGGCGAGATTGTGTGCAGTGTCGTAAAACAGAAAGTAACTGAAAAGAACCAACTACCGATCACAGCCATCCCACAAGCGGGACCCGTTTATCCAGTGCCTGTTGTTACACCAACACCCACTGCAACATCAATGCCCTTACAAACGCCCGCGCCTACTACAGTTCCTGAAGCTACTGTTTCGTCGTCACCACAACCAACTGTCGCGGCTCCACCAACGACTATACCTACTTCCCTACCAACGCCTTCGCCAACACCCACTGCCTCTCCAACTCCTCCCGCTTCACAAACTGCATCCCCCTCGCCCACCCCACCCACAAGCCCGACATTGACAGTAAGCCCAACTCCCGCATATACGCCGTCGCCTACTCCGTCGCCCGCGTCAACATCAACACCCACCGCTACGCCCACCCCGACGCCAACACCCACTGCAACGCCTACTCCAACCCCGATACCCACTCCACCTGCCGGTGCCTTCGTACAGGTCGCAAGAATGTATCCAACAGGCATTGGGCGCGTAGGGTTAACTTCTGCAGTTATTGACCCAACTGGCGAGTTCGTCTACTTCGGCACTGCGGAAAAGCCCGCAAAGATAATTAAAGTACGATTAAGCGATTTCACACAAATCGGCGTATTGACGCTGGAATCTGACGAGGATACCTTGAGCGCCGCGGTTATGGACCATAAAGGAGAATTCGTATACTTTGGTACTTACGGAACAACCACGCCAGTTACCAAGGTTATAAAAATAAGGCTTAGCGACTTTACTCGCGCGGGCGCCTTGACCTTTGCGTCTGGGGAAGGCGCGTTCCACTCAAGCGCAGTAATTGACCCGAAAGACGAGTTCGTATATTTTGGCGCCAACGCAAACCCCGGAAAAATCGCTAAGATACGATTAAACGACTTTACACTAACCAATACACTAACGCTCCAATCTGATCAAAAAGGACACATAAATTCAGCAGCAATTGATCCTAGCGGTGAGTTTGCTTACTTCGGCACCATAATTAATCCAGGCACGGTAAAAATAAGGTTAAGCGATTTTACACAAGCCAGCAATCTAGCATTCAACCCTGGAGAATACAGCCCGCAGGCTACACTAATTGACCCCCAAGGCAATTTTGCGTATTTCGGCCTCGGGACTAACCCCGCAAAATTGGTCAAGATTCGCTTGAACGACTTTACATACGCCAGCACGCTGACGCTCGACAGCAACGAAGGCTGGGCGAACACAATGGTGGTCGATTCCAACGGCGAGTTCGTCTACGTCGGAACCAACAGTAAATTGGTTAAGGTTCGTGTTAGCGACTTTACTAGAGTAGACGCGATAACATATAGCGCCTTGGCTTTGTATTCAGGGGTAATCGACCACAAGAACGAATTTGCCTACTTCGGCGGTTACGGGGAAATAATAAAAGTCAAATTGAAATGAAAGAACTCTTAAAAGGGACTACAGCCTAGCCTCTGTAAGGTGAATATAATGAAGAAAATCATGTTTTTAGTTTTAATATCTGCAATCCTGTTTTTCGGTTGCACGCAACTACAAACAACAAACACGAGCCAAACACCAACTATCACGCCTACAATGGCGCCAACTCAAACAACCACAACCGAAGCGGTTGCCGCGAAAACCTCCGACGGGCTAAAGGATTGCGATTCTTTCTTAGCACCTGACGAAGTCAAAGTTTTACCAACGAAAGCAGCGGCTTGGGCAGAGTTATGTAATAACGAGGCGTTCGACATGAGCCCCATCCGAAAGGACTTTAGTGTCCTTCCCGTTCGTTTCGCAATTATTGAGCTCTTTGAGGCTGAAAGCTCGTTGGTTGTTGGCACGGTCGAAGCAGGGAGCATCACGCCTGGCGACAAAGTGGTTATAACGCCTGGAAATATCGCAACCGAGGTTGAACGAATTGAATTGCAGGGCAATAATCTTGGTAAGGCAATTGTTGGTGAACAGGTAGCGCTAGTGCTGAAGGGCGTTAATCGTGCAGTTTTAGGTTTGCCGATGGGACATGTCCTTGGTGCCTCATCAAAACCTCCCGTGGTATTTGAAGAATTTACTGCGCAAATCAAAATTCTTAAGGATGATATAGCGATCGGAAAGTCACTTGTTCTACATTTACATAACATAATCACGTCCGCAAATGTAACCGAAATAATAGAAACTAGGAACCCTACTTCAGGTAAAACTTTGTCTAGAAAACCCGACGCAGTCAAAAAAGGCGAAGTCGCGTTGGTTAAAATTAAGGTCTATAAACCTGTTTCGGCTGAAAAGTTTGAAGATTACCCGTCCTTGGGCTGGTTTTTGCTGCAAGATGTGGGTGAAAACCTAGCGGTGGGCGTAATAACCGCCGGTTAAAAAATCCTTAGTCGTTTGATCCCGCCTTTTGATCGTTTTTGCTCTGTTGCGTGAATAATTTGGCGTACTGAGGTTTCGCCAAATCAACCCGCAAAATCATGCGGCAGGCTCTCGTGCTCGTAATGCCAGCCTTCGCGTGAAGCCTCTTCTTTGATTTGTCGCCAAGTCTTGAACTCGAAGGCCAAACTTTCGCACTCCGGGTGCGGATGCACAATCAGGGACAAGCCGTCCTCGGAATACTCCAAAAACGGCCACTTCCTAGCCTCCGCGTCCTGTTTCGCGCGCTTCAGAACCGCTTTCACCGTCTCGGTGTTCGACATGCCGAGCGCGTAGTGTATCGTTACTCCCATACAAATCACCTTTTTGTCTAAAATTTGGTCAACCTACACCCGGCTGGAAATTCAACGCCAGAAAAAAAGAAAGAAAAGAGAGAGCAAAGCCCGTGTTCAAGCCGCTGGCGCCGGCGCAGGCACGGGCGCGGCTGCAGCTTGCAAAGCCGCGTTGAACTCCAAGACCCGCCTAAAGCATACCGGCCCGATGCCTCGCTCAATGCTTTCCTTTTTACGGAGGGAACGGCCGCATTTGCGGCAACTCCGCCATTCCAACTCGTCCGCGCGGGAAGAGCTCACGCTATCTGATTCCATTAAAATCACCTCCTTGGATTCAAATCAAACCGAAAAACCGGAAACGAAGCCTAAAAATAAGTAATCAACACAAGGTTCTGGGAAAAACAATCATGAAAGAACGAGAAAGACCTCAACGCATAACCTTCGTCTGCGCCAATGAGCAAGCAAATAGCCCCCTAGCCAAAGCACACTTTGAAAAATTTCTTGAACAAAAAGGCCTCACACACAAGTTTGAAGTATGCTCTGCGGGAATAGATAATTCTGACTCGGGTCAGGTAATCCTTAATAGCGACCATGTTATCGGCATGTATTCAAGCGTTGAAAAAGACTTACAAACGCTAGTTACAAAAACCAATTCTCCCATAGTGGTACACCCAACTACGATTTTTCGCAACTACAAAAACTGGCCGGAAGAACTATTAGTACGCCAGAGCCGCTAAACCTCCACCTGCGGGGTGGAGTCCAAGCGGCTCAATCTTGAAGAGGGGTTGGTAAGGGGATTCCTCCCCTTACCGCCTCCAAAGTAATGCACTACTTCCTTTGCGGCATAATATGTCCAG
>JACROM010000077.1:676-3193 GCA_016214445.1 Microcaldota archaeon | reverse complement strand
CAAGTTGTCGCGGACTTCAGGATTGGCAGGGAGAAGAAGAAGATGAAGTTGCGTTGTTTGAAATGTAACGAAACGATGCGAGAGGTCAATATTCCCGCCTATGAGCACGAGAAAGGCGTCGTGCTTAGGGATGTGTCCGCTGTTGAATGCCCGAAATGCGGCGAATGGGCGTTTACCAAACAGCAAATTGACGAGGTTGAGCGGCGTAACGATGTAGCTAACGCGCGCCGGTTCGCTTTTAACCGCACGATATAGCAGTCCACGAAAATCTCACGATGAAGAGTCGTGTCCAGCTGTATAGTGAACCATCCGAAACAGTTGGTAACTTTCTGGGCTCACGATAACCGTTTCCGGAAGGAGCTTGGTTTTGAATCTGCCGGAAGATTTGGTGCGGCACATGAATCTCGTCAAGGGCCGGGCCGCGAAAATAATTCCTTTGGATGACCGCCGGCTGATGGTGGAAGTGTAGGATTCAGCATTCGGTTCGCCAAGAACTTGGGCCGAGGAACGGCGTTTTTACTTCGTCTTGATTAACTGTACCAATCCGTCAATCCTCTTGTCAAGGTATCCGTGGTCGGTCTTCCTGTTGAGGGTTTTGCCCAGGTCCTGCACTTCGGTTTTCAGTTCAAGAGCCTGATTTTCCAAAGTGAGCAGCATGTCCTCGAGGTGCTTGGCTTCCCTTGTAAGCTTCCTTTCGAACAGGTAAGTGTTCCTGACAAGAAGTATGACCGCTATGGCGGAGAAGCCGATTGTCATCGCGAGTATCTCGTCTACCATTTCTACACTACCTTTACCTGAATGTTCTTGTTGAGCGAATTCAGTTGCTTTTCCTTGCCCTTCAAGACCATCTTCGAGGTCGCGTTGCCGAGCATCTTTTCGGTCTCCGAGTAGGAAGCCTTCCTGTCCATTTCCTTCCTCAGCACGCGGACGCTCGACCCTATTCCCTGAAATGCCTTGGCTGTTTTTTCGGTTCTTTCGTTCAGTTTCAGCCATAACACTTCGAAAGCCGAGGCTGTCTTGTACACGTAGACCAGCATCACTGAGGCTGCCAAGCCTACGGCTCCAAACGCGTAGGCAAGAAGCCCTTCTATGTCGCCCATTCACCGTCAATAACTCTTTCAGCGTTTAAAAACCTTTACAGGGTCCACTTCCAGTATTTCTTGGTTTTTCCGGACAATGCCCTTTGGAAGCGTCGACTTCTGCCGGCTTGTTTCGCTTGAATTTACAGTTTCTTGAACAAGAGTTCGGTTTGTTTTAGCATACGCTAAGTTTGTAAGAAATGAAAGAGTGCCAGCAGCCGGAACCGCGGGAACCTAGGTTCGGTAGTGAACTGATGGAGGGGGTAAAACCGACCAGAATAGGGGAAACCGTAGGTGCCCCCTTTGATGGTCAATGAATGAGTGCCAGCAGCAATCGGCGTTCCCTTCTGAAAGAAAGTACTGGCGCAATCGTACCGGGGCTTTACTTCCGTGTTCGGGATGGGAACGGGTGTTGCCCCCGGCCTATGGCCGCTGACGTTATTCCTGTTGCTGACGTGGTTTTAAAGGGTTGCGGTTGCAAGCGTTTTCACTGCCGGGGCGTTTTCCTGAACGCATCGAAGCTCAGTCCCTTCAGCACGGGCATGAAACAGAGGTGCATTTCCGGCTCTTCCAGTTTCTGGAGTTTTTTATAGAACTCGTGCGATGCTTCGCCCGCATCGTATTTCCTTTGCATGTCATGCGTGTGTATCTGCGCTTCTATCGCCGTCAAGGCTTTTGACTGCTCGTCTTTGCCGTAAAATATGGCGTGTCTGGAGCGGTAATTATTCGCTTTTGGGTTTACGTCGTACGCCCTCTTCTGCACCACTCTCCTGACAAAGAACTTTCCGAGGTTACTGCCAGGCATTGTCTGCAGCATTTCGAATAATTTTTGGCACGCCTCTGAGTCCCTTTGATAAATCAGCCTCCTCCTTTTTTCCTTTGCCTCCCCGTTTTCCTCGCCTTGCGTCTCGTCATCATATTTTTTGCGGTCGAAAAGTATTCTTACGCCCAAAAGGTCATGGATCCTATCAACAGACGGATATTTCAGTTGGCCGCCCCCCTCGTTCATTTTCCTGTAGATGGAAGCTATCGATTTTTGTCTTATCTCAATCTGCAGGTTGGACAAGCCCGAGCTTTCAAAGCCCGCTTCCTTGAGCAACCGCCTGAGGTCCGTTTTGACCTCCTTTTTAATTGATTCAACATGCTCGCTGAGTTCCCCGACTTGCGACTCTATTTTGTCGTATTCCTCCGGGTTCGTTATCTTGAATGTTTCGTCTTCGAGTCTAGACCCGGCGGAGTACAAGCCTGCGCTCTTCAGAAAAGGCGTGTGAAAGTTTACTATCTCATACGCCACGTCGCCGCGCCTCGTCTCCTGCCCGGCAGTTCTTTCAGTCAGCTTGTTAAGGTAGTCGAGTTCCGCTTTCGCCCTTGCAGCTGAAATGAGCCGGACAAGGACGTGGGTTTTGCCTATCTGAGCTCTAGCGTTGGCGATCTCTTT
>JACROM010000077.1:0-629 GCA_016214445.1 Microcaldota archaeon | reverse complement strand
CTCGTCAGGGAAAGTCGCGTGTCCTTGTCCGGAGCAAGGCCGATAAGCATGTTGAACGTTTCCTGATTTTTTTTCTTCCTCGCTTCAGCCACTATCTCCGAATGACTTTGTTCAAGTCTTGCAAGCTCTTTCAATATTGAACCATGAGGTCCTTTCACTTTGCTTGCTGTATCTATGTTTATTCCGGGAGACGCGTAAGCGGCAAGCACAAGGTCGGAACCGGTGGTGTTCCGGATGCGGTAGTTTCTTGCCGTCGTTATAGAGATTTCCTTTAACAGTTTCTCCGTATTCATTCTCAGCCATTTGTTCAAAATTTTTGTGGCAGTCAAACCCACCTCGTGGAGTTCCCCGCCTTTTTCGATTAACGGCCTTTTAGCTGGTTGACGCCCTGTTTTCGGCTCGAAGGCAGTCGCTTTTCTCTGAGGTCGCGGCATGTTCTTCTAATAGTCGGAGAGAACTAAAATAGTTTCGTTGTTCCGAAGCGAAAGTGCGGTTCACGGTAACCTCTTGACACTTTCGTCATAGCACATAAGCGTAGTACCGTTCATATGGTTTTGCCCAACCGATGGCGCGGTTGGGCTGTTCGTAATTGTAATGCCTGCGATAGTCTTCCAGCGTGTTGAAACGCC
>JACROM010000076.1 GCA_016214445.1 Microcaldota archaeon | reverse complement strand
TTTTGAGAGAGTATTTTACAGGTTTTATCCCGGGATACTTGGCAAACAATTTGACGTTGTAAGCTCCGACCGGAACGTTTTTGTCCACCGTCCACGGGTAATCCGCGTGGACAGGAAGAGGCATTATCTGGGCTTTAGGAAGTCCTGGTACATAATTAGTATACGCGTCATGACCGTCTTTAATCGCCATTGAAACCTCGTAGGCAGACGTATCTGGTGGCTTGAGGATACTAATGGAAATTCCTACGTTTTTTGGAGGCTGCAAATCTTCGCGATAAATAATATCCGGAGAAACGGTCAGACTGAATCGGGGGGGGCTGGGTTGTGAAGCAATATTCAGAGTCACAGTATTTGATGCATACTCATCATTCGCTCCGATTTTAACTACCACTCGATACGTGCCTGCTTCCGCTAAGTTATGAGTAAAGTGGAAAGTGCCCTGCAATACGGACGCTGGCTTAAACTCTTTGACAGGATAACTTCCACTAATTTCTTGTTGCGAAATATAATATGATACCGCTTCCGGGGGTTGGTATGGCGTGGGGAGTCCTTCCTTATTGATTGTAACAGTCAAAGTCGTAGGATCGCCTTGCTTTTGAACAGTTAGTTGATCTGCACTTAGGGTAACGGTAATGCCATTGGAGGGTTGGGGAGGCGGCTTGCACTTTACAACAATGCTTTTTTCATTCACATCCATTTTGCAGTCGGTATAGCCTTCCAGACCGGATGAGGATAATAATTGTTTAAGGTTGGGTAAACCTGAATATTTTTCATCAATTAAATATTGTACCAACTCCTCAGACACGCTTTCCAGCTGTTCCATCGTTTCAACTTTCAACAACGGCGACGTTTGATCTAAAACATTCATCGAAATGCCAATGACGAGTGCCCTTTTCTCCTCGTCGAGTGAAGGGTCAGTCGCGGAAAGAAGGTTGCTGCTTACGAGGACAGTACCATCAGTCAATTTCCCTATGCCAGGCACCAATTTTTTGATGTCGGTGACGACATCAAGCTGGTCTCCGGTCTTATCTTCCGTCTTATACGGTCTGAAACCGTACTTGTTCATCGTATACAACTTGGGGGCGTGGTCGTCGTATTTGACGACTGAACCAGTGTAATCAACGTACGGGAATCCATTGGCGCTCGGGAAAGATGTTCCGCCGGCATCCTTCAGCACGAGGCTGGCTTCGTTGTGTTCTTTTCCGCCGATTTCGTAATCCAGTACTTTAATGCCTCCTCCTGCTCCAGCTTTCTTCAAAACCCACTTGAACGAGGCTGTCGTCCAAGGAGCTCTTTCAATAAAGAAGGAACACTCCTCGCCAGCGTACTTGGTGAAGATGTCGCCTCCTCCGTAAGGAGAGCCGCCCCACATGCATCCTTGAAATGTCCCAGGACCAGAGTAATAAGGCGGCTGCCCGTACTGCGGCCACGGCTGCTGGAATACGCCTGGGGTGTAGAAGCCCTGGAAGTAGTTGCCCATACAATACTTCGCCATGTAAAGGTCTGCTTGCGAACGGGCCTTTATAACGAAATCAAACAACTCAATCTGGCATGCAACGCGCGCGCCGGTTCGCAGGAACTCCCAGAGCGTTGCAGAAGGCGGGTATTGGTTGCTCTTAAACATCGCCTGGCATGCGCCAAAAAGACCTTGGGAAAGCGAGGTCCCATAGCATTGGGAGTATTCTGGGTCCGCGTTCATTTCAAGAGAGGTTTCAAAAGCGCCTACAAGAAACGCCTCAAGCCCGAGTTCAAAGTCACTCCGCAAACTCATTTTAGTCGGCGTCACCTTCGTCAGGTAACTGTGCACCCTCTTCCACTCTTCGTTGATGTTTTTTGTAACATCATCCGCGGCAGTCTTGAAATCCTCTTGCGGACAGAAGTATTCGTAGCTACATTGTTGACGTGCTTCTATATTCGTACCGGTTCTTTTTCCCGAGTCACCGATTACGTCGTAGTTGAGCAGGTTATTCAATGAAGCAGGAATTCCTACGAGGTTCTCGCTGGTCGTTGAACGTTTTCCGATGTCACTTGAATCCATTCGCAGCTTATACCCTCCGTAAGTAGTTTCAGCGAAAGTGGGCGTTTCCGCGTTCCTTACGTCTTTCGCGACTTGAATAAGGAGGCTGCCTAATTCGTTTGGTTCAATGCGCTGTGTATCGCCAGTTGACAATTCCACGACCTCAATCGCTGAATCAGTTGGATAGTGAATGTTGTTCACGAAATAAAAGGGCTCAACTGCCTTTGGCATTTTAGTGAAAACGCGTGAGTGGACGGACAAACTGTCTGGCGGAAAGAGGTTGACTTCCTGGAATGCGAAGGAGGAACCCAGTGTGTCAGGAACTATTTTAACTGAAATAGTCGCCTTTCCTGCAATCCCTCCTTTGGGACCGAAGGTGATTGAATCCGTGAACGAGGACTCAGAGCCTTTGACGGTTATCTTCATCTTGTTGTCGCCCGGCTTGTACGTGAGTTTCACGCACTCTTTTTTCACTATTGCGACAACGGTCCTTACCTTGCCTGCGGGCGAATTGGTTAACGGAGTTGTCTATGGAAATCGGGAATGCGTTGATAGGAAGCAAGGGAGCCACTTTAAGCTCGACGGAGGAAGGCATCGCAACCACTCCCTCAGCAGGGTTGTTGGTTATCACGACACCAGAATACTGGCCTGTGTTCACTGCGAGCGGGTCAGATTTCTTGTCCTCGCTCTTTTGTTTCTTTAGTAAATAAAAGTTTTTCCAGAAGTTTTCGAAAAACCTGATTGCATAACGCTGGTCCAACAAAGCCTTGCAGTCTGGAACCTCGGCTTTCTGGAAGCAGCCCAGGAATTGAGTTGGGGAAGTGCCAGTCGGATAAACCACGCTCGGCGCAGGAGGGTAATGGGGTTCGCAGTATTGGGAGAGAGCAAGGCATTCTTGTTCAGTGCAAACAGGGCAGTTGAGGGAAGAGCATACTCCAATGGGCGTGGTAGTAGTGGTGGCTCCGCTCACGCAGTTTCCTTCCACGCACACCTTTCCTTCTAGGCAAGGCATGCTCGGCGAGCACTCGGCCACATCAGTGCAGGTAACCGTTACGCCTAAATCCTGGTCTGTGATGGCGTCCACGCCCTCAAGCTGGGAATGAAATGAAAGCATGCAGAACGTCCTGAGATTAGGCAGGATAGAAAGCAGTTTTTCGCCTTTTGGGCCAAGGGTGAACTCGTATCTATTGGAGCCCGCTGGGTTTGCACCGAATATCTGCACGCATGGCCTGACGCCTTCCTTGAAATAAGCAGTTACTGGCACCGAAGTATCCAGCGTGTTCGTGATCTTAAGCGTCTGATGGGAGCAATCAACTGAAAGCTGGTCCGATGGTTCCAACTGAAGGAAGTCCTCTGCCTTCACCTCAATCTCTGCATCCTCGTCCCTGAATCCTTCTCTCTTGGCGACGAGTTTTACCTTGCCAGCACTCGTGGTGTAAACATCCTTTAATAAGTAAACGCCGCCTTTTCCGCTTCCTTCAGCTCCGTCACCCAGCAGGTGATAGCTTTCGCCGGAGAACGGATGCCTTGCAACAGGGTCGTCTGGAATCTCTTCAAGGGAAAGGTGCGCATCCTCTACTGGAACCCCTTGGCTCGTTTTCACAGTTACTTCCATATCCCTTCGGATGTTTGCGGAAAGCGACTGCGGACTGTAACCCACACTTATGGTTCCTGTTCCATGAGGGACAACGTAGCCCTCTGTTCTAACGATTTCACCGTCTTTGTCGTTGAAACTCACCCTTATCTTGGCGATGTAAGAGGGAAGCACGACCTTCGAAACCGCGTTGCCTGTCGCCGAGCCGTTGTACGTTGACACGAATCCTTCTGCGAGGCTGATTCTTCCCTCTGTTTTTCCACTGAGGTCTACTGGAAGAATTGCTGCAGAGCCGGAAACAGCAGAGAATTGCGTGAGCTCGTCTAAAGAAGTTATTTTAAGGAAAGGCTGCGAAAAGGTTCCGAAGGTAGTCAATTCAAAGTTGGTTGGAAATTCGGTGTTCAGGTCCACGTTGAATCCGCTTCCCTGCTTGTTTTCGCCGAAGCTCGTCACCAAGCAAGCTCTTTCAGTGCAAGTCGCCTTGCCTTCTACTATAGAAAGCTTTTTGTTCAGTGTCTTCGCATAACACCAGTCCTTCTCCCCGGTTTTCTCGTCCTGTCCCAGGTCAGGGTCTTCGGGATAACGGGACCACACCCTTCCTTTCACTGCATAAGCGCG
>JACROM010000060.1 GCA_016214445.1 Microcaldota archaeon | reverse complement strand
TCCTCAACAAACGACAAAGACGAGCCATAGGCTCGTCTTCCATATGCCTCACGAAAAACCGTTTTTTCTTCTCCCAATCAACCACTTTTGCCACCCCTTATAGATTATGGCAAAAGTGTCAACTAGTTTTCGTGAACCGCAGGTTTCATGGTTTTCACAACAGTTACGTTACAACTCTTCCACCGGTCCCGGCGGCTTGTGGTAACGGAAGTAGTAGAACAGGCCGGCTATGGCGAGGGCTGCGAGGATACCCAGGCCGACCTCGGCTGGCTTGGAGAAAAGGCCGGTTTGGGGTTTAAGAGTGGTGGCGTTCTGCAGCGACGAGGTCACCTTGCGCGCGGCTGCTTCCGCTTTCGAATAAAGCCCGCCCCCGAAGGCGTTTTCAGCCTCGTCCAAGCTCAATTGCGAGGCCGGGTCGCCGAACTGCTTCTGCGCAAGTCGCGCTGTTTCAAGAGCGGCTTCCGCACCGCCTTTGGCCTTTTCTAGGGCGGCATCCAACTGTTGTTGCTCTTCGCCCAAAACCCGGAGGCTTTCCTGCATCTGCGCTACAGGTTTTTCTTTCTGAAGGTCGGCCACTATTTTCTTGGCTGACTTGTACGCCTCGTTGGCTTCCTCGTAGTAGGGGCTGCCGGTTTTTCCCATTGAAAAAGCTGCCTCGAACGCAGAAAGTTGCGGAACTGAAAGCGAACGGACGCTCTGGAGCAGCTCCTCTTTCTGGCGAGCATCTTCATCGGCCTGCTGTTGTTCCTGCTGCTGCAGCGAAGAGGCCTGCTGGAGGAGCTGGTCCGCTCCTGAAAAGTCGCTAACGAATACTGCAGAGCGGGCCTCCTGCACGAGCGAGCGCACCTGCTGCGAGCATTTGCTGCACAGCGAGGAGGCTTTAGCGTCGAGGCTCTTGGAGAAAGACTTCTGGAGTGATTCGAGTTTTTCAACTGCAAGGGAATAACGAGCGGAGTCGAGGTGGTCGAACGCGTCCTCTGCTTCCTTGAGCCATTCCGCGCTTTCCGGCGCGTACTGCGCCCACGACGCGGCCTGGCGGAGGAAAAGAGGAGACGAAGAAGAGGAAAGCGGGACTTCGGGCATGGTCGAGGACGGTTTGCAGGAAAGCTGCACTACAACGCTCTTGGTTTCACCCTGCTTGAGCGGAAATGAAAACTCGGCAAGGTAGGCTTTGCCGCCCAAAGCAGCAAGCCCTTCTGCAGCGCAGTCGAACGCCTCTATAAGCGACGCCTTGAACAGCTTGAGTTCAACAGGAAGGCGGTTCTTGAAATGGTAGGTGACAGACGAGTTGGATGACAACTCTCTTCGGAAGTCAACTGGCGAGCGCACCGAGTACTCGAAGGCGAAAGAGTTCTGTCCCTTGAGGCCGCGTACCGAAGAGCGGAGGGTGTCGCCTGCCACCTGCGCGTATGGGGAGACGTCGTCAGGCGGGAACGCTAGTTTTTCTTCTACCAAAACTGGAAAAGAGGATTCCGCTTCGAACGAAACCTCGAGACGTCTGCGGGACTGCTCGAAGTCCGAAAAAAGCTCATAGTCAACACGCTTGATGGTGCGGGCGAGCACGCGTTCGCGTTCAAGCTGAATCTCGTACTGCGAGTATGGCGCCACGGCGGAAAGCCGCAAGCCTTTCTCCACCAAACTTACGCCTTCCTGTGCAGAGCGGATAACAACTCCGTCAAGTTCCGTTGGCAGGGGCACGATGACATTCGAGCCGCCGAAACCAAACATGTTCTCAAGAGTCAGGGTTATTTCCTCGCGGACAGGAGAGTCGAGAAAAACTTCGCCGGCAGAGACCGCATAGCTCAGGGAGTCCGCAAGGGCTTTCCTCAGCGCGTCCTGAGTTTTTTTGCCGGCTTCCTTTTTCGCGGACCCAAGCTGCTTTTCAGTTTCCTTGAGTGAACCTATGGCGTCACTTCTTAGAGTGTTTTCACTGAACGCAGAGTGCGGAAGGGAAACTATTTCCTCGAACTGAAGCAAACCCGCGTACAGCGTTTCGAGGTAGGCGTATTTTTGGAGCGTTTTCTCTTCTACTGCGCTTGCCAACGCCCGGACTTCTTGCGCGTCCTGAAGCCTCTTCGCTTCCGAACGCTCCTGGCCCACGTCCACTCCGTCCTTTTCAGCGCGGTCAAGAAGCGAATAAAGGGAAGAGAGGTGGTCCTCGAACTTGAGGTCCGGCGGAGTTTCGAGAAGCGCGAGCCTGCGCGAGAGTTCTATCACGCGTTCGCCAAGCAGCCGAGGCAGCGGGTCGTCCAATTGCTCCGCTGTCTTCTGGGCCGCTTTTTTCCTGAGCGAGGTGATCTTCGTGACAAGCGCGCGCTCGAGCGACTGGGTTTCGCTTTTAGCTGAGTTGAACAGCGCGCTTGACTCCAAAGCCTGAGACAGTGACTTGCGCCACAGTGAAAGCGCCTTGTTCATATAGCCGCTGTCTTTCGACCGGAGCTTCTGCGCCTCTTTGGAGTTGAACAGCGATTCGGAAAGCAGCGCGTTTGCCTTGTCCCACTTTTCCGGGAACTCGTAGGACAGGGAAGAGTCCGCGTACTTGGTCTGCTGGAGCGAGAACGCGTTCTCGGGAATGAGGAAAAGTTTTTCCCTCGTGAGTTCTTCCTGCAGCCTTGCTGCTTCGCGTTGCGCCTCGCCAGTCTGCGTTTCCATTTCGTCCATTTTTTTTATTGCTTCCTGCCTGCTTTTCAGCAGTTTGGAGTTCTGGATGAAAATCTTTTCCAACAGGCCGCCTTGGTCGAGCAGGAGTTTTACGGCGTGGTTTATGGTTATCTGCGACTTCGCCGCGTGTTCCGTGGCGTTCAGGGCTTTTACGAACGAGCCTCCCAGCGGGTCCGAAGACGCGTCCATCCGCTCTATTGCATCGTCCGCTTCGCTTATCTCGGCAAGTGCGCTTTCAAGAAGCTCGTCCCCTCCAAGTGAAGCAATCTGGTCCGCTGTCGAGTCAAGCGAGCTGGACGCGAGTATGACGCTTTGTATTGCCTGCCTCAAGGCATGTTGGCCCGAATGGTAGCACCGGTAGGAAAGGGTGAAATAACCCACTATGTTGGAGCCGCCGTAAAACAGCGGGCCGCGCTGTATCATTGCGGCAGTGTAGGAATCCTGTATGTACCGTATTGCTTCCTTGGCAGAGGCGACGCTTTCCTCGAACCCTTTTATTGTAGCCGCAAAGGGAGTGAGCCTTACCTGCGTCTCAAACTGCTTGCATGAAAGAAGCACGAGCTTCGACTCTACAGACGGGAAAGCGTGGCCGTACTGGGACAACGCCACAACAGAAGAAGCCATAAGGAAAAACAGCAGGAGCAATCTCATGTTTCATGCGGGCGCATACGGGAAGAAAAAGCTTGGGGATAAAAAAATTATGCGCAACTTCTTGGGAAAGGGGTTTAAAGGAGTTGGGAAACAAAGAACAAGAGGGGGAAAGACGATGCGTTTTCAAAAGCACGGGGAAGTTCTCGCGATAGCGTTGCCGGAGTCCCTGCGCAACAGGCTCGGAATAAAGGAAGGCGACGAGTACGAGTTCGCCGAGGTCGAGGACGGTCTGCTGGCGTTGGTGAAGAAGGACAAGATAGGCTCGCTTCTTTCCGACAAGGTCAAAAACAACCTCGCCTCGAACGCGCCGAAAAATCTCGCGCCGCAGCTGCAGCAGCTCAAAAAAACCGACTGGACCTCAACTGGCTTCCTTGTTCTTGACGACGAAGAAAAAGCGAAGGAGTTCTCGCACAAATACCAGGCGCAGATAAAGTCCGGTGAAATTCACGGCGTGCGCGGATTCGACAGGAAATACTACTTGGCAACCCACGACTTCTACCAGAACGCTTCGGACAAGATAATAGTCTGCCTGAAAGACGGACCCATGCGTGCCGAGGAAGTCGCCAAGACAACGAACATTGCATTGAACGGATGCATCACCGCCCTGTTTCTGCTGAAGGAAGAGGGCGAAATACTGGAGAAGAAGAGGGGCGAATTTTCTTTAGTCAAGTAAGTCTACTTTTCCCTTATCCGCGTCAACCCTGACCTTCTGTCCGTCCCTGAGAACGGAGGTGGCGTTTCCTGTCCCTACTATGCAAGGCACGCCCAGTTCGCGGGAAACTATGGCCGCGTGGCAGGTGATGCCGCCCTCGTCGGTCACTATGGCTTTCGCGCGCCTCGCGTACGGCACGAAATCCTGGCGCGTCATCGGCGCAACTAGGACGTCCCCCTCGAGAACCTTGCGCAGGTCCTTGTTGGTGTTTATTATCCGCACGGTGCCTTCCGCGGCGCCGGGGCTGCCGGTAAGGCCGGACACTTCCCTGCCTTTTTCTTCCTGCGTCAGCGAGGCTGCCATTTCTTCCGCGTCTTTTCCTGAAAAAACCTCAAAGCAACCGAGTGAATAAACTGCCACAAAGGTCTTTTCGCGTTCTTTCGCTTTTATCTGGATTTCCTTTTTGGCTGTTTTTCCGCCGAGGAACGAGGAGATTTCCTCGCTGGAAAGCATGGAAACCCCGCTGATGGTTGAATCTGCCCGACTGGCTATTTCCGCATAAAGGTTGCGCAACGCAAGGTTCATTTTCTGCCTGAGCATGTCCCTGTAGTCTCGGAGAAAAATAACGTCGGAAAGCATCTTGACCGTAAAGTACGCTTCGCTCTTTTCGAACTGTGCAAGGTTTTTGGCGAAAGCGCGCCTTCGTTGCCTGAACATCCGCCTTATTTCCTCCAGTTCCTTCCCCGGATGTTTTACTTTCCTGATTTCCGAACGGAAGTGGTCCAAGCCATAGGGTTCGTCGTTGAAGTCGAACATTGGAATGTGGGCGTATTGCCTGCAGTGTTCTTTCAGGTCGTCAATGTCCGGGTCAAGCGCTATTTCCAGCAGACCGATTCTTTCGTTAAGCGCGTCTGTCGGCTCGAGGCCCGAAGCGAAAACCAAAAGGAGCTCATCGGCCCTGTCCGGCGCCAAAACGTCCAGTTGCCCCCTACACTTCCGCGCAAGCGGCTCGTTTATGAGGAAAACCATCCACATGCGCGTGTAGTAAAGGGAGGTTTCAGCAGATATTTTGTCGAAAACTATTTTGAGCTGCCAGTCCGTCAGTTTGGAAAAATCTTGCTCGCATTGTTTCCTTACCTTCAGGCCTTGTTCCTCGAGGAATTGTCTTGCGGAAGGAGCAAAAGTCTTGACGAATCCGGAGTCTTCGAGCAAATCGTCCAAGTCCTCAAGGAATTTTTTCCATTGAACGGAGTCAACGTAGTACTCTGCTTTTGAGCCGTTGAAGTGAACGAGCGAGCCGTCTATTCCCGCGCCGTAAGTTTGCCACATCAGGGAGAAGGCTTCCGCCCAACGTTGGGCTACTTGGACTGCGATGCGCCTAGTGATTAATTTGCTCCACATACGACTCTCTTCAGGCAAAAGCTTGCAATACTATTTCCAGCACTATGACCGCGCCGGCGAAAATCAGGACGACCTTCGGGTCGAGCTGGATGGTGCTGGACGAAACGTCGTAGAACCTTATGAGCCCCGTCTGCGATGAGGGTGTCTGCAGCCTGTCTTGCTTTGACATGAAGGGGTTTTAATACGTGAACCTTTTAAATGTTGTTCATGGCTGACGCAACCAAGGAGATACCGCACCTGCTGGTGCTGGCTGTGCTTATCATCGTCCTCTTGGTAGCGCTGACCAAATTCCAGTGGGTACACTGCACCGCGATACCTGGCTGGTGCAACATATACTGCGACCAGATAATAAGGAGCCACACGCAAGTTGCTTTGATATACGATGATTACGGCATAGGAAACGAGCGCATACTCGAGGGCAGCATCCGCGAGGCGCGGCCCAATATAGTACTCACCCCGTTCCAGTTGAAGGACTTGAGTTCGGGTTTGCTTAAACGTTACGATTTGGTTATACTCACCCGCGCCAAAAACGTCACCTCGCGGCAGACGCAGGTGCTCTTCGATTACCTTAACAGCGGAGGCTCGCTCGTGCTTGTAGGCGACTCCGCCACGGAGCACACCTACGACATGTACGACATACTCTTGGCAACCCAGGCGAACCAGAGCTTCTACGACAGGCTCGCGCGGGAGTTGTGGGCGAGGAACATGACTTGGACAAGCGCCTACGCCAACCAGAGCATATCCGAGTGGAAAAAGACGGAACAGTACGACATGCTGGTTAACAGCTCGCTGGTCCGAACAGGATTCAGGAAGCTGACGCGCGTTGTCGGCGCAGCATACAACAAGACCATAGAGCGCAGGTACTTCGTTAACCTCAGCATAGCGCACCCCTACCACCTCATAACAAAGGGCCTGATGAAGGAATTCCAGACGCAGGCGCGCGAGTACGCGATTGTTTATCCCGACCCGGCCTCGACTGAAATCCTCGCGTTCATAGAGGACAACGGCGAACGGTATCCGGGAATAATAGAAACCCGTTACTCGGGACGCGTCATCTACTTCTCGTTCCCGCCCGAATTCGTCAACTCCAACACCCTGTTCACCAACGTCTGGGACTACTTGGTGCCCTGCTGATGAAAAGCAAGTACTACGACTTGGAGAAGCACATCCGTGAAGAGCACGGAGGAGCTGCTGCCAAGCTCAGGGAGTTCATACTCGGCTGGCAGGACGGCTTGGTCAACGTCCTCGGAATAATACTCGGCATTGCTGCCGCAACGAGCGACTCGCGGATAGTAATAATCGCTGGAATAGCCGCCACTTTCGCTGAAAGCGTCTCCATGGCGGCTGTTGCTTACACTTCAATCAAGGCGGAGATTGACTTTTACGAAAAAGAGAAGGGAAGGGAAGCAGGGGAGATAGAGGAAAACAAGGGAGACGAGATAAAGGAAGTTTACGAGGTGTATTACAGGAAGGGCTTCCGCGGGGCTCTTCTGAAAAAGATAGTGGACAAGATTTCTTCCGACAAAAAACTCCTGCTTGACTTCATGATGAACGAAGAGCTCGGGCTGGAAAGGGTGGGCCGCCACAAGCCTTTCAACGATGCTTTATTGGTTGGCTTTTCGGCAGTCGTAGGCTCGCTCATTCCTTTGCTCCCGTTCTTCTTCCTTCCGGTTTCAACTGCAATACTTGGCTCTGTAGCCATATCTTTGGTTTCATTGTTTGCAGTCGGCGCGCTGAAAGCCAAGACGACAGTGGGAAAACCGTTAAACGCCGGAATAGAAATGATGCTCATAGGCGGGTTGGCGGCGGGCGTAGGTTACGTGATAGGCGCGGTTTTGGGGGTAACCCTTGCTTGATTTGCGTTTCTAGGAAGAGCGCGCTTTTTCGCCGCGTTACGCGCGAGTGCACTTGAGCACAAAGCCTTTAAAAGCGCTTAACTTTATAAACTGCAGAAGCCAGAACAATAATTAAGTTTAAACTGAAGAGTGGTGGTTAATTCATGAAGCGTGGTCAATATGCGACCCCCGCGCGGGCGTACGAGAGCCTTATTCCGCTTATCTTAATCGTCATTTTGGGCGTGTTCATTGCAGGCAAATTCGGTTTCCTGCAGCTTAACTCCCTTCCGGTTGTCGGTTCGCTGTTCCCCAGCCCCCAGATAAAAGTGGTGGTCATAGGACAGTCCTCGCAGCAAATGAAGGACATGCTTATCTCGGAGGACTTCCGCCAGAACGGCATAACCTACGTTACGGACCTGCGGCAGGACTTTATTGTTCCCGGCGTGCTGGATAACATGGACATAATCATACTACAGGGCGGACAGATTTGCGACCGCACTCCAAGGAAGACCATAGCCGACCGCGTGAAGGCAGGCGGCAAGCTGATAGTCATCGGCGACGCATGCATCCGAGTTAACGAAGACCCGAACGCTGTTGGTTGGGACATCGGAATCGGTTCTCTGGGTGACGTCGTTCCGGTAACCTACCGCGGAGTGCTGTTCCACGAACGCCAGCCAACAAAGGGCTCAGTTGATGTTGCAGGCGGCAAGTTCAAGATCGTTGCCCCGAGCCACCCGATGTTCAACGGCATCCTAAACTACCAGTTCTCGGGCCGCGTAACCGAGGTGCTGCCTAACCAGAACGCCAAGGTTTTGGCTTACATCGACAGCGTCGGCGGAATGCCTACTGCTCCGGCGACTTTCGGCATAATCGAAAGCCAGGGCCTGCTTGCTGGGAAGACGATGTACTTCTCATTCGACCCAGCTACCAACATCGCGGGAGTCGGCTCGCGCAACATGCTTTTGAACACCCTCCTGTACCTTAAGGGCGGAAAGGGCTGAAACGCTCTTTTCCTTCTCTCTTTTTATTTTAGTTTTCCCTAGCGTATAGCACATGCTGCAGAAACTGGTAGAAAAGTTCAGGGCCGCGAACCCGGAAGGGCGGGTAATTGTCCACGTCGGGCCGAGAAGCAACTACCCAGGCACAAAGGAAGGAAGACAAATCAAAGAAGGCGAACTCCACATCTGCTTCGAGCTTTCAGGCAGGCAAGGTTTCCTGATTCGCAGACGCGGAGACGAAAAACTCAGGCCCGTTATTTGGGCTCCGGGGCCTTTCGCAAGCGCCTACGACAAGGCATTCACCTGACCGGATGAAAAAAGAAAAGCGAAAAAGCCGTTGAGCGCAAAGCTTGCAGACACATCGGTTGATGAAATACGCATACACAACGTCTTTACGCAAAGCCCATTTCAGTACACGCTGAACAACGTCCTGAAAGAGGCAAGACGGGTACTCAAACACGACGGCGAAATATACGTGGCGCACACGCGGACACCCCAAGCCTGCCGCCGGGAAAGTTCAAAAAAGCGGCCAAAAGACTGAAGTTCAACTTGGAATACCTGATAGCGCCCGGCGGTGAAAAGTTCTCGCGTGAAGATTCAGCGCTATTGGAAAGTCTGACTGAAGTATGGTATCACGAAGGAAGAAGATACCGCGAGAGCTTCCTCGCCAAACTCACTAAAAAGCAATAAAACCTTTGGCTCTCGTTTGAATGGGGGTGATGAAAGCAAAACGTTTAAACCGGCCGAAATACATTCTATTTGGTTTTGCTATGGCAAAGGTTACGCTAAGCCTCATATACAAAGAAGTGAAGCTGATACGAAAAGAAATTCGCGAATTGAAGCACATTCTTTTGAGCAGACCAAGAAAGAACAGAAAATTTAGAAAAGTGTTGAAATGATAATCTGCACCGGC
This sequence comes from Microcaldota archaeon, assembly GCA_016214445.1. Lineage (GTDB taxonomy): Archaea > Micrarchaeota > Micrarchaeia > Norongarragalinales > Norongarragalinaceae > JACROM01. Next base: position 5,217 of record JACROM010000060.1, on the reverse strand, counting down.
TCAATTGCATTGGACACAACGAGGACGCCGTTCAAGACCATGGAGCGCGAGCTCGGGGGGGCCGCCAGCTTCTTTTCCTATTGTTCCTCGTTTTTTGTGTCCACCAACATCGTGGGAATAGTGGGGGAGGATTTCCCGGAAAAGCACTGGACGCTTTTGAAGGGGAAGGGAATCGGCTTGGATGGAGTGCAGAGGAAAGGCAAAACGTTTTTCGTGGACTGGACTTACGGCTACGAGCTGTACGACCGGAAAGTGAACAAGCTGGAACTCAATTGCCTCGAAGGTTTCGAGCCGAAAGTGCCGGACGCGTGGAAGAAAGCGGAATATGTCTACCTGGGAACAGCTCCCCCTGAACAGCAGATACGCGTTTTGGAGCAGGTGGACGCGCCGAAGTTTTCCCTCCTGGACACCATAGAGCACTACGTGCAGAACGACCGGAGCGCGTTGAAGAAAGCCCTCGGGATGGTCGACGGGGTTTTAGTGAACGAAGGCGAGGCGAGAAGGTACGCGAAAACCCCGAACCTGATGAAGGCAGCGAGAGTGATACTGGACGAGGGACCAAAAATAGTCATAATCAAGAAGGGCGAGCACGGAGCGTTGTTGTTCACGGAAGGAACTGTTTTCCCCTCGCCAGCCTACCCGCTGGATGAAGTGGTTGACCCTACCGGCGCAGGCGACTCGTTTGCAGGGGGATTCATGGGCTTTATCGCGAAACAGAGGAACACCAAGCGCGCCACGCTGAAGAGCGCGATGGCTTACGGACATGCCTTTGGCTCCATAGCTGTCGAGGACTATGGGCTGAAAAGCTTGATTAATACGGAGAAGGATGATATAGAAAGCCGCTTCAAGGTCTACAAGAAAATAATCGCTTTCGAAGGCGATTGAATTTTCGGAGCGTTTTTGCGGGAAGCAAGGAACACGGTTCCACTTCAAGGGTGGTTTGCAATGTTGAAAAGCAAGATAAAGAGAAGGACAATCCAGGTAAGGAGAAAGAAGAACAAAGCGAAGAACCGCGCCACCTACAAGAAGGGAAAAAGAAAGAAAGGATATGCTTAAGCCGACACAGGCTTATTGCCTACTTCTGAAATCATTCGGCCCTCAAGGATGGTGGCCCGTAACGAGAAACGGAATTACAGAGCACCGCGGAGGCCCGAAAAGCGAAGGGGAAAAATGGGAAGTGGTGGTGGGCGCGATATTGACGCAGAACACCGCGTGGACTAATGTCGAGAAAGCTTTGGCTGAAATGAGGAAGCAAAACAGTTGGAGCATCGAGAGCGTAGCCACAGCGACAGAAAAAAAACTCGAAAAAGCAATACGTTCAGCAGGCTACTTCAGGCAGAAGGCAAAGTATCTCAAGGAAACCGCAAAATATATCCAAAAAAACTACGGTTCCAAAATAGAAAAAATGTTTTCCCAGCCAATAGGAGCATTGAGGTACGAGCTTCTTTCCCTCAAAGGCATCGGGCCGGAAACAGCCGATTCGATTATTCTTTATTCTGCAAACAAGCCGAGGTTTGTAGTTGATGCCTACACGCGCCGCATATGCGGGCGTCTGGGATGGCCGCATTCAACTTACAAGGAAACGCAGGAATTCTTCGAATCCAACCTGCCGGAAGAAGTGAAGCTTTACCAAGAGTACCACGCTTTGCTTGTGAAGCTGGCGAAGAGGCATTGCCTTAAGAGGGAACCCCTATGCGAAAACTGTCCACTTGAAAAAAATTGCTCGAGGCCTAACGACGCTTGAGTTTCAGCCTTTTCTTCACTTCATCCCAGAAGTATTTTTCAGCACGCTTGTGAAGCCTCGCCACGTAACAATTACTGGGTTGCTGTTAAAAAAGATTGGTTCTTACAGGAAAACCAAGGCCAGGCAATAGGCGAAAACGCCGCCGGCAATAGACGCCAAAAAGTTAACCGAATCGTTGTCCAACAAAGCGAAACCCTGTTTTATGGTCGTCCTCGTGCCGCAGCCGTGGAACACTTTCTCCGTCATTTTTTTGCACTTGGGGCAGCAGTACCTTGCCTGCACTGTCGCGCCAAGTACGCTGTCCGCTATGCAGCCGAAGAACCCGGAGAACGCGACCATGAGGATGAAGGGGATGCCGCCGATGAACTGGGTCGCGAACACTTCCTCGAAGGAGTAGCTTTGAAGCAGGAGGTTGTTCAAGGCGCTCAACGCTAAAGCGGAAACAGTTATGAAAACAGACGCTACAGCTGCGGCAACCAAACCAGTTACCGAAACTGCTCCGCTCCGTCCCTGCTTGGCTGGTTTTCCTGATAGAATCCAGTAAGTTTTCTTGTCCAGCAGACCGATCTCGGTTGCCCACGTGTCCGCGTTAACAGTGGCAACTGCCGCAACGAAAGCCGCGAACACTGCCGGCGACGGGTAAATGAAGTAAACTGCAGCCACGACAGCCGCAGGAAGGCTGTTGGCGAAAACCTGCCACACGTCGCGCTGGTCGCGCTTTTCGTGCTCCTTCGTGAACTCGAACTTCTGCGTCTTCTTGTATTTTGAAAGCAGCGAGGACGAAAGGAAGAAGAAGACCAGAAGGGCAAACCACGACCACCCGCCGAGCGAGAAAAGGGTTATGCCAACAAGCATTGCAGCTATGGTGCCCTTCTCGGTCAACTGCTGTTTCTTGAAGGCGTAGATAGCGATAACCAAAGTGACTATGACTCCCAACAGCGCGCTTATCTGCAACGACATGTGCTATGTATCAACCGCCCGGGCATAAAAACTCTTTGAAGAAAAAAACAAACAAAAAAAAGAAAAAAAGCCGCCCTCGCTAGATGAGGGCGAAACTGTAGGCCAGCACTGCTCCTGCGAACACGAGCGAGACGGTGTTCACCACCTTTATCAGGGCGTTGAGCGACGGACCAGCTGTGTCCTTGAACGGGTCGCCAACTGTGTCGCCGACAACAGCAGCCTTGTGCGCGTCGCTGCCTTTTCCGCCGAAATTGCCGTCCTCTATGTACTTCTTCGCGTTGTCCCAAGTTGCGCCGGAAGTTGCCATGAACAACGCCAGCAGGAAGCCGGTAACGATTACTCCGGCAAGCATTCCGCCAAGGGCAGACGCGCCGAAAAGAAGCCCGACCAACAGCGGGGAGGCGACAGCCAGGACCCCCGGAACCAGCAACTCGTGGAGAGCGCCTTGTGTTGCCAGGTCAACGCACTTCGCGTAGTCAGCGCGCGCCTTTCCGGACATCAGGCCCTTTAGGAGCGCGCCGCCTATGATCATTCCAGCTAAAATTGTCGGGTCAAGAATGTTGATGACTATTGTTTTTGTTGTTCCTTCAACAAGCACTGGCAAGCCTGCAACCCCGAATTCCGCGGCTTTTGTGTTAACTTCCTGCGCAAATGCGAGCAAAAGCGCGAGTGCAGCAAGGCCTGCTGAACAAATTGCAAAGCCCTTTGTCGTAGCTTTCGTGGTGTTGCCAACTGCATCCAGTTTGTCTGTAATTTTCCTTACATCTGGAGGAAGCCCGCTCATTTCAGCTATTCCGCCTGCGTTGTCAGTTACAGGACCGTACGCGTCCAAAGCGATGACTATGCCGGTCATGGAAAGCATTGCCGCTGCAGCCAACGCTATACCATACAAGCCAGCAAGATGGTAGGAGAACATTATCGCCAACGCTATAAGCAAAGCCGGCAAAGCAGTTGCCTCCAAGCCAACAGCCAAACCGGAAATGAGGTTTGTTCCAGCTCCGGTCTTGGACGCTTCCGCAACTTGCTTTACAGGGCCGTGTTCCTTCGCGGTGTAGTATTCCGTGATGAGGAACATGAGGCCCGTAACGATTACGCCTATGAACAGAGTGAGGAAAAGGCGAGTGTCGCCGTCCGTAATAAGGTAGAACCCGAGAGTGGCAAAAAGGCCTGAAACGAACACGCCTTTGTACAGGGCGTGCATGATGTTCCTGCTTTTTCCGAGCTTGACGAAGAACGTCGAGACAATAGTGGCTAAAGCACCTACTGCGGCAACGCCAAGAGGAAGAAGAACTAGATATTTTTCCGAGAAACCAAGGGCAACCGAACCAATTGCAGCCAAAAGCATTGCGGCTATAATGGTGACCGCGTAGGACTCGAACAGGTCAGCGGCCATTCCGGCGCAGTCTCCCACGTTGTCCCCAACGTTGTCCGCTATTACAGCTGGGTTTCGCGGGTCGTCCTCGGGAATTCCCTTTTCGACTTTTCCTACAAGGTCCGCGCCAACGTCAGCTGCCTTGGTGAATATTCCTCCGCCTACCCTCGCGAACAGCGAGATGAGCGAAGCGCCGAAGCCGAAACCTATTAGCACGTCGAGGCTGTTGTAAATGGAGTAAATGGCCGAAACGCCTATAAGGCCCAAGCCGACAAGTGTTATGCCGGTGACTGAACCGGAGCTGAACGCTACGCTTAGGGCGGAATCAATTCCTTTCTTGGCTGCTTCAGCTGTTCGCACGTTGGCCCTTACTGAAACCATCATGCCCACGTAGCCTGCCAATGCCGAAGCGAAAACGCCTGCCACGAACGCGACAGCGGTGTCGAACCGGACGAACCAGCCTATGAGCGCGGCAAGAATCACTACCAGCGGCACAAGGGTCTTGTACTGCCGCGCCAGGTACGCGGTAGCCCCTTCCTGTATCGCTTTCGATATGTCCTGCATCTTAGCTGTTCCTGCTGGTTTCTTCAGCACGTTCCATGTCAGGAACGCCGAGAACGCCAAGCTAAGGACGCCCACAACAAACGCGAAGCCCAAAATGTCGAAACTCATTTACTCATACACCCCGTTAGTGAAAAAAGCGGCATACTAAACGCATGCCACCTACGCCCCCCTTAATTCAAAAAACAAAAAAAATCGCTAACTAGTATAGGAATTTGCTTTTTAAAAGGGCTAGTTCCGGTTATTAGATTCGCGCACTAAAACAGGAAGGGGTGCTTCCCAGGGTATCCGTAGATTCCGCGAGGAATCGGGGAGACAACAAGCGCAAGCTTGCTGTAGCGGGAAACAGGTTTCCCAAGACGCTGTTTTAAAAACCCGACTTCCGGTTATCCAGTTCGCGCAAAAACCGCTTTCAATGCAAAGGACAATTGTTCGATATAAAAAACATCCCGAGGCAAAAACACATTTAAAAAGACATATGTTAAACCCTAACTCTGCAGTTTTATACAATAGGTTTTTGATTTTTTAAAAATTCAAGAGGTAAAACGCCAAAAAGTTTATTAATTAGCTAGTGTATAGT
>JACROM010000059.1 GCA_016214445.1 Microcaldota archaeon | reverse complement strand
TGTCAGTCGACGACGGTTGTTTTTCGTTGTTTTGCGTTTTTTTGTGTGTGGGCATAGGAGGTTATGGCTGGTTTTGAGTTTTTAGCGGGTGTTTTGCGAAGAAAACCTACCAACGAAAAAACGCTTCATTGGTAACCCCCTGCCTGCTGGGGCGCTTTGGAAATGAACGTTTTTATATGTTGTCGGTTTTATTGGCCTGATGAAAGACCGGATGGTGGTTCGTGTATGAAGTTGTTTGCAGCTTTCGTGTTGATGTTCCTGCTCGTCGGGCTTGTCGCGGCAGTTGGTCCTGCTGGCGGCCCGGGTCCTGCTGGAGGTTCAGGTCCCGCAATGGGCGCTGGTTCGGCTCAAGGTCCTCAAGGCAGCCAGCAAGGTCGGGCAGGCGGCGTGCAGCCTAATCAGCAAGGTTCTAGGCCGAACCCGCAGGGTCAAATAAACAACCAAAATACCGCTGGAAATCAGGGCAGGGGTCCCGATATGCAAGGTCAAGTTAACGGCCCAGTAGGCCAACAGGGCGGCCCCCGAGGCGGCCTGCAGCAAGGTCCGAAACAGGTTGGTCCGCAGGGCAAAGGTTCGGAGCGTTTCGATGCGTTGAAGCAGAACATCGCGCAAAAGAAGGATGCTCTTCAGGAGCGCAAGGACGCGGTGAAGGAAAAGGTTGGCGAAATAAAACAGAATGTTCGGGAGCGCAAGGATGCAGTGAAAGAGAAAATCGGCGAGATTAAGGAAATTAAAGAGGCGAACAAGGAGAAGATTGGTGAAATCAGGCAGGACATAAAGGAAAAGAAGGGCGCGGCCAAGGAAAAAATCGCCGAAATAAAGGATAACCTAAAGGAAAAGAAGGGCGCGATAAAGGACGCCAAGGCTGCTGTAAAGAAACCCCTGCTTCCACCTAAAAAGGCAGTGAAGCCAAAGCTCCCGCCGAAACAAAACGCCGGGCAGCTGAACCAGAAAGGTGAAGCGACTCAGGGTCAAGCTGGTGCGGCAACTGTTTCGCCTATTGCGGAGGCGACAGCAACGCCCACTCCTATGGCGTCTGTAGCCGCCACTTCGTGAGCGGCTTCTTTTCTTTTTTTTCCTTTCCTTTTTCCGCATTCTTCAGGCGGAGCTGTTTGTTTCCGATGGCCGCTTTTGATTGTCGAGCGCGCCTGTTTTTTCGCAAGTTTTTTATTATCCTTTTGCCTTCCTTTTTGGGGTGGTTTCAATGCGTTGGGATCCGTTCGGGGAAATGGAGAGGATGCAGAACGAAGTCAACCGTGTTTTTTCCTCTTACAAGCGAAGGCTGCCGCAAACGCAGCAGCCCGCTTTGGACTTGATAGACCGGCGTGACGAGCTTGTGGTTGTAGTTGATCTGCCGGGCGTAAGCAAGGAAGACGTCCGTGTGGAGTGCACCGAAGACTACCTGCAAATAAGGGCTGGTTCCGGGGAAAAGAATGAAGAGAAAAAGAGGGGCTACTACTATTCCGAACGCTCTGCCTCTTCGTTCAGCCGCGGGTTTTCCTTGCCTTCCAGGGTAGTGCCTGAAAAGGCCAATACCACTTTCAAGAATGGCGTCCTCGAAATCCGCCTGCCGAAAAAAGAAAAAACCGTCGCGAAAAAGGCGCACGTCCTGAAAATCAGTTGATTTTTTTTCTTTTCTTGCTTTTCTTTTTTGGTTTGTTGCTTTTGTTTTTTTTCCTGTTTTCTTGTTTCTTCCTTTTGTTTTCTATTTCGTCTTCTTTCTTCCGCTCTTCAGGTTGGGCTTGGTCAGGTTTTCCGGGCTCAACAATTGTCTTGCTTGGGCTGGAGTGAGTATTTTCTTTTCCTTCAGGATCTCCGCGAAAGGCTTGTTCTGCCTGACGGACTCCTGGACGAGTTTGGAAACCTTACTGTATCCAAGCAGGGGGTTGAGGGCGGTAGCGACTGCGGTGCTCTGTTCCAAGAGCGAAGTACAGCGTTTCTCGTCCGCCCTTATTCCTTCCACGCATTTTTCCCTGAACATCCTGCAGGCGTTCTCCAGCAAAGCAAAGTTTTCAAGCAGGTTGTACGCTATGAGCGGAGTGTTGGTGTTGAGGTCGAGCTGCGCGTTCATGCAACTAAGTTCTATCGAATGCATTGCGCCGACGACGTGCATTCCCGCCATTTCAACAGACTCCGGAACAGACGGGTTCACTTTTCCGGGCATTATGGACGAGCCGGGCTCCACTTCCGGAAGGATTATCTCGCCTATGCCGGTTTTCGGGCCAGAACTCAAAAGCTTGAAGTTGTTTGCTATCCTTATCAAGTCTATGCTCAACAGCGTGAGGCTTTGGCCTGCGTAAAGGAGGTCGTTGTGGTTCTGTTCCAGTTCCGCCTTGTCTGTGGCTGTTTTCAACTCAAATCCGCTCAACTGGCTCAGCCTTTCAGCTGCGAGTTCCGCGAATTCAGGCGAAGTGTTTATGCCCGTTCCCAAGGCGGTCCCGCCGAGCGGTATCTCTTTCACTACTTCCGCTGTCGCATCCAGCCTTTTCTCGCTCCTTTCAAGAGCCGAAGCGTAAGAAGCTAATTCCTGTCCAAGGGTTATCGGAACCGCGTCCTGAAGATGGGTTCTGCCTGTTTTGGCTATTTTGCCGAACCTTTTCGCCTTGCTCCTGAACGCTACTGCCAAAGCGGAGAGTTCCTTTTTCAGGCTTTTTTCCGCGAAAAGGCACGCTAAGCGCGTAGCCGAGGGGATGGTGTCGTTTGATGACTGGGAGGCGTTGACGTCGTTGTTCGGGTTCACGATGTATTGGCCTTTCCTGCCTCCCAGCAATTCAGTTGCCCTGTTCGCGAGAATCTCGTTCGCGTTCATGTTGTAGGGAGTGCCGGCTCCTGCCTGGAAGGCGTCTATTATGAATTCGTTGTCGAACTTGCCATGGAGCGCTTCGTCTGCTGCCTTGGTTATCGCGACTGCCTTCTTTTCTTCCACCAAGCCGAGTTCGCCGTTTGCCATGGCGGCTGCTTTCTTCAGCAACAGGAGGCTTTTGAGGAGATGTGGCGGCGCCCTCTTTCCCGTAAGCTTGAACGTCCCGCCAGCCCGGACGGTGAACGCGCCGTAGTAGGCTTCCTTCGGCACCCTGACTGCGCCGAGGAAGTCGGTTTCGGTCCTGTAAGCCATGTGAACAGTTAAGGGAAACCACCTATAAATACCATCAGCCGTGCTCGTCGGCGTAATACGCCAGTTTGGTCCGAAAACGCCCTAATCACCAACAAAAATATAGTTAGCGACACAAGTTTTTGTACAATCGTCGTTGCTAACTAGATAGCAAGTGACGTCTCTTTCGTATAAAGATTTGCGTCACTTGCTATAAGTAATAAACCCGTCTAAGCCGCCAACGGCAAAATGAAGTAAACCGCGATAATGCTCAACGTGTTGAGCGCTGCATGCGCCAAAAAACAGGCGTAAATGTTGCCAGTGCGCTTTAGGTAGTAGCCAATTACAGCTGCTGCAGTGAAAGCGCCGGCGACTTCCGCGAACGACCCGATGCCTGCGTGCAGCAGAGCGAAGAGGAGACTGGTCACCGCGATGTCAAGGTGCTCGTGAAGGAAGCCGCCGAATATTATTCCCAATCTTTTCTGCAGGAAGCCGCGGAAGAAGAACTCCTCGGAAACAGGACCAAGAGTTGCAGCTAGAACAAGCATGAACCGCGAGGACTCCTTCAGAACCTCGACAACGGGCGAGGTGTCCCAGAAGGGCAGGAAAACAATCGCCTCAGCCAAGACCAAAACGTAAAAAAGGCCAACCATCTTCAAGGCAAGCACGAGTGTGGGCAAAGTTTTAGGCAGCGGGACGAGGTAGAGTTCCTTGAAGATTCTCTTCAACTGCTTTTTTTCGGACAAAAGCAGGGCTATGGGCGCGAGAAAAAACATCAAAGTAAGTAGTAATGCTTTAAGCATGGCTCACTTTTTTTCCATGTAGCCGCACTTGCCGCACGACCTGCGGTCCTTGTGCTCGGCCAGCTTCACTCCGGGGCCGCACTTGGGGCAGTACTTGCCGGGCTTGTAAGGCTCAGGCTTTTTCTTTTGCTTTTCCGCCATCCTTCTTTCCCTCCGTGCGTTCCAGCTTGTAAGAGCAGCTGTACTCCTTCATCGCTTCGCCAGAAGAATAGACCTTCGCTATAACCTTAGCCCTCTTGGAGCCGAAAGCGTGGTCTATCTTGTCTATGACGATGTTCGCGCTCTTGTACTTGTTCTTAAGTTCCTCGAACACCTGCTTGCGCGAGGGAGTAACGTCGAACTGGCTCAGTTCGGCCTCCACTTCCTTCCGCTGCAGGAGCGGGTTGTCCTTCTCGTTCTTTACTTCCAGTTGCATAACACATCACTTTATCTTCAAAGCGTACTTTCCCGGCGCCTTGGCGCCTATGGCCTTGGCTACCTCCGAGGTTTCCGGATTGAATACCAGTATCGCCCCTTCCCAGGTCTTGGTGAGGTCGGTTCCGCTGCAAAGCGGGCACGACTGGCCGTCCGCTATGGCCCTGCATTTCGTACAAGCACGGTCAACCATTAATAACTCACTTCCTTCTTCTGCCTCTTCCGGCAGGCGTGCCCTTCGTGCCTTTCTTGCCGAGCCCGTCGGGTCTCATGGTAAGCGCGATCTTGCTGTTGGGGATGGTGTCCTTCAACGAGACAGTCGCTATCTTCGCCTTTACTGTGTCCCCCTTCTTTATGCTCTTCTTTGACTCCCTTCCAACCAAACACTGGAGTTTCTTGTCGTAGCTGAAAAAGTCGTTTGCAACCTGCGAGACGTGCACCAAGCCGTCGATCGGCCCCAGGCGTCACTATGGGCAGGAAAGACAACGCCTCGAATTCGACGTCAAAATAAGCGGCCCCGTCTCCTGGCAGCACCCTGCCAGCTGAATGGATGGACGCGTTGTGTAAGCTCACTATGATGCCGAAATCCTTGCTTACAGTACGCTCGTACTGGTCGCGCAGTATCTCCAGCGCTGCCTTCTCGAGCTTCATGCCGAAAAGGTTCGGCGGCACCCTGACGCTTTCCTTCAAAGTAAACAACTTGTAAACCAAACAATCACCGATTCAAACAAGAACAAGCCTATTCTTGGATAGTGTAATAACCTGTACGCCGAGGCTTTTTAACCTTTTTTTAAGCCCGGAATCAAGTGTTGCAACTGCAGCTGAACGGGTTTTGGCTTCCTTCGCAAGCGACCGGTCCACGTCGCCCTTCGCCTCCACCACTTCAAACTCCTCAGATTTCAGGAACAATTTTGCTTCGCTCTTTTCCTTGGCGGGCAGCTTTTCCACTTCTTCAAGAACTGACGACAGGACCAGGAACTCCACTTTCCCGCCTCCGTTCCGCCCAAGCTCTTCCCTGACCCTGACCCTTGCCTCAAGCGCGGCCGCAATAAAGTTCGTGTCCAAAAACACTTCCATTTGAAAATGATGTTCCGTAGCGCTTATAAGCAAACGGCTTTATTTGTTCCTAAATAGAATTGCTTAACAGCAAGACGCGAAAGCATTACAGGCTAATAGTCGTGTCCTGCAGTCCAGCAAACCCAGATTATACCAAACCGCGAAAGTTTTGCGAAACTTTCGCGCCGTTTGGTAGATAGCAAACCAAGACTGTTTCGTCGTGTTATTTTCTTGGTTTGCTATATTCATCGCATTACTTTCTGGGTTTGCCATAATTCTAGTGGGCTCGTAGCTCAGCTTGGCTAGAGCGCCTGGCTTTTAACCAGGAGGCCGTGGGTCCGAATCCCGCCGAGCCCGTTGGTCGCCTTTTCTTTCCCGCACAAACGCTTTCGCGTTTGTGGGGCACCGCAAAGCTTCGCTTTGCGTTGTTTGCGAAAGAAAATGCGGCCTAGCGAAAAGAAAGAAAAGAGAAAAATAAACAACCGAAAATCAGTCTTTACCCAAAACCTTCTTAATCCTTTCAAAGACTTCTTCCGAACTGCCTTCGCCGTCGATATTCTTCAGCAGGCCCGTCTTTTCGTAATAGTCTTCCAACGGCTTCGTTTTTTCACGGTAAACCCTCAAGCGATCCCTTATGGTTTCCGGGTTGTCGTCCTTCCTCTTGACCAAAGCGCCCCCGCACTCGCCGCATTTGGCAACGCCCTCCTTGAAAACCGCCTTGCAATTGCCGCACACCAAGCGCCGCCCAAGACGCGAGACGACTGTTTCGTCGCTTACGACGATGTTGAGAACAAAATCAATTAACGATTTCTTTTCAGCGAGCACTTTCTCCAATGCTTCCGCTTGGCCAATGCTGCGCGGGAAGCCATCCAAAACAAAATCTTTCTGCAAACGGGAAGCGATCATTTTAACAACCAAAGCGTCAGGAACCAGTTCTCCCCTGTCCATGAACTCTTTGGCTTTTTTGCCCAGTTCGCTCTGGACTGCAACCTCGGCCCTCAGCAGGTCGCCTGTTGAAACGTGCTGCAGGTCGAACTCCTTTGCCAAAACAACCGCTTGAGTTCCTTTTCCGCTTCCTGGAGCGCCCAGAAGAATTATTCTCATTTTCCTCTAAACCTCTTTTGCGGTGCCGTAAAAGCGCCACCTGTTCTGGGAGCGGCGCATTACCGCTATCAAATCACCTGAATCAATAGCAACCGGCTTCTTCAACAGCAGCGAGACCTTGTTCTTCTTGGTGCTGGTAACAAAACCAACTGTAGTGCAGGTTCCCACGCCCAAAACAAGCGGCTCGTTGGGGGTGAAAGTGGGCTGGAATTTCTCGAGCAGCCTCGGCATGGTCTTTATTTCAACGCTTAATTCGCTCTTTACAGGCGGAAGCGAGCCAACCGGGCCAGCCAGGCAGCCAACAAGCGAGTCGGCCTTGCTTAAGGAAGGGTCGAGGTCAGTAGCCAAAGCTATGAGGCCTCCTGGGCCTGCCTCTTCAAGTGCGGACTTGCCTGCGTGGACGTCAATGACTTTCGTCTTGATGCCCTCGTAGGACTCCTTGCCTTTCCTGACCCTCAGCACTCCGGGCCGGATTTCTATTTCCTGTCCTTTCGAAAGCCTGCCGGACTTTATGGCAACTCCCAAAACCCCGCCTACGAGCTTGCTTATTTCGGTGCCGGGCCTGTTGATGTCAAAACTCCTGACGACGTGCATCCTGAGCTTTTCGCCAGCTGTGCGCGTTGGGGTCGGAATAGTTTCCTGTATGGCTTGAAGAACTGCTTCAATGTTGACGCCTGACTGAGCTGCAGTAGGCACAACAGGCGAATTCTCGTAGGGCGTGCCCTTGAGGAAGGTCCTTATTTCCTTGTAGTGCTCCAGCGCGAGCTGTTTCGGCACCAAGTCAACCTTGTTCTGCACGATTATGACGTTCTTGATTCCAGCAGCCTCCATTATCATCAAGTGTTCGGCTGTCTGGGGCTGCGGGCACCTTTCGTTAGCTGCGATGACGAACAGCGCCCCGTCCATCACAGAAGAAGCCGCTATCACAGTAGCCATGAGGGTCTCGTGCCCTGGCGCGTCCACAAAAGAAACAATCCTGGCAGGCTTCGTGGAACCGCCGCACTTGCCGCACCGCTCCTTCACCGAGTATTTCCCACACGACCCGCACTTCATTATGGCCGCGTCCGCGTAACCGAGCTTTATGGTTATTCCTCGTTTGATTTCCTGCGAGTGGGTGTCCGTTTTTTTGCCGGTTATGCTGTAAACTAGGGTGGACTTGCCGTGGTCTACATGGCCAATAGTGCCTATGTTCACTTCTGCCTGCATGAAATACACCGGATACTAAAAGGCGTAAGGGGGTATGCCCTGAATGCAATAAAAAGCCTTTGATGGCCCGGGTTCCGCCCAACTGCCTGCTGCATCGTCCAGCTCAAAAAATGGAACAAACGACATCCTCCTCCTGAAGGGAATACCACAAAAAAATCAACGAACCCGCTTTAAGCACACGCAAACAAAAAACATGCTGGCAGGAATAACTCCAGACTTCCAGCAGAGCCCCCCTCCGTCAACCACTGGTTTTTTGTTTGAAAACGCTTATATATTACTTGCTTTATTATACTTTCAATATATTTAGGCGATTGACATGGGTTTCGGCAAGCTGGATAAAATCGACGAAATTTGGGGTTATTTGCTGGCCTCCAACAAGAGGATAGTTTCCACCCGCGACGTCTTCGAAGCCTGCAGGTCCCGCGGTTTCAAGGAATACCCGATTTTGCAGTCAATGACCAGGAAAGGCTACTTGCTCAGGTCCTGCTTTAAGGGCGTTTACCTTATCAGAAAACCGGAGGAATACCTTAACCGGACCCTGGAATTATCCGCAGAAGAAGCGGTTGCCGGCTTGCTTAATTACCGGTTCGGAAGCAGGTGGTATTTCGGGTTGTCCAGCGCGGATTATTTTGGCGGCAGGAGCTGGCAGTCCTTGAGGGAATTAAACATCATAACCAACGACTTTGAACCGCAAAAAACGGCGTTCATGGGCTTGACGTTGGTGTTCCGCAACTTAAAATACGGCAATTTCAACAAGGGAATCGAGGTCAGGCAATTCGGCAAGACGAGAGCGCGCTTTTCCAACCAAGTCCGGACGGCCCTCGATTACTGTTATTATTACCTGAAACTGAACGTCCCCGCGTTTTTGTTGGCCTGCCGCGAATTGGCCAAAAGCAACAAGCGAATTATCAGGGATAGCAGACTGTACTCGGATTACCCGTTGTTTAACCCCATAATCGAGAGGCTTGCCGCATGAAAACCGGCGAAGAGCTGAAGAAAAACCTTGAATTAAGGGACCGGGCGGAAACAGTTCACGCGCCCTATGGCTTCATTGCAGACCAACTCATACGGGAAGGGGTTTTCCGGGAAAAAGACCGCAATTTCCTGCTCAAGGACTTGAAGCTGACCCTGCTTCTTTCCAGGATTTATTCAAGCCCTTGGGCGTTCAGGAACCTGGTTTTCAAGGGCGGAACGTGCCTCGTAAAATATTACTTGGATTACTACCGTTTCAGCGAGGACATTGACTTGTCCTTCATCCCCCGCAAAAATGACGCGAAAAACCGGAAAAAAGTTGATGACTTGATTTTGCAGTCGGTTTCCCAATTAGGATGGACTGCCGAAGTAAGGTCGCATACGGAACACAATTACCGGTCGTACGTCATTGCAACGAATGACGGCGTGGCACTCAAGTTGTCTGTTTCATTCAACGAATTATTCCTCTTCACCCCATTCAAAACGCGGCTAGTTGAAGTCAGGGGAACCGATAAGCTCCAGCCTCACCCGAACCTGGAAAAATTTAGGGAATTAATTGGAAGCCACGAGGTTCAAGTCTATGACGAAAAGGAGATACTCGTTGAAAAATACCGATGTGTCTTGACGAGGAAGTTGAGGGAGCACAACGTCGGCAGGGATTTGCTTGATTTGTTCAAGCTGGAACAAAAAGGGGTCAGGATTGGGAAAAACGAGTTGGCGGTTTTGGTCGTTAAAAAAATCCTTCAAAGCCGTAAGAACGGTTTCGGGATGGGCACGTTGCGCGGCGTACTCTCAAACCTCAGCGGGCATTTAAGCGGATTATTGCAGAAGGCATTGGAGGAACAAAAATTATTGACGGAGCCCCTGGATTCCAGAGCCTTGGAAGGCTACGCGAGGAATGAATTGTTGCCGGTATTGCAGAAAATCAGGGAAGCGGAGGAACTCAAGTTCTTGCAGTGAACCTGCCGATCAGGGAAGGACCTGCAATGCAAGCGGACGAGATTCTATAGTGCTATTGTAAAGTAATGTACAGCAAGCCGCCTTATGCCAACGGCTTGCTTTCCATAGCCTCGCTTTGCGGTATCGTAAACAGCAGTTCGGGAAACCCTTCACGAACTGCTGTGGCGGCCTTGCTACACTCGACGCGCGCCCTGCTTGAAAACCGGCGCACATGCACTGAACGCACCGACAAGTTGGAGGCGCGTAAAAAACAAAACGCAGGTGCCGCAGTTGCTAGACTTCCGCGTTTTGCTATATTTCGGCGTTGCCTGACCGAACTCGGCAAAACTTCAACCGGCTGTTCACTTTACGGCCCGGCGCAGAACTAAACAAACGGAGGTTGCGCTCGTTGCAACGGCTGAAGCGATCGATGCTTTGAGCATCGAACGCAAAGCTCCGTACGAGCGCTTACGCTAAACCAGTTGGTCGCCATCGCTCGCAAAGAACGATGGCTTCGCTAAAAACAGGGTGTGGGACAAAAATAGTGTTCCTTTGTTTTGAAATGCATTTTTT
>JACROM010000061.1:6660-7432 GCA_016214445.1 Microcaldota archaeon | reverse complement strand
CCTGCCCTTTCCTTTCCATGAATAAACAAACGCATGCGAGGTTAAAAAAAGCGTAGGAGTTGACGTGGGCTGCTGCTTGTTTTCTTCCTCTTGGCCTTATTGTTTCCTCACTTCAACGCGGCCTCGATGAATCCCCTGAACAGCGGGTTCGGGCTAAGCGGTCGGGAAGTGAACTCGGGATGGAACTGCGACCCGACGAAGAACGGGTGGTCCTTCAGTTCCAGTACCTGCATTATCGGGTGCTTGGGCGCTTTGCCGGAGAAAACCATTCCCTTCTCTTCTAAAACTTCGATGTACTTGGGGTTGCACTCGTACCTGTGTCTGAAGCGCTCCCTTGCCCTGGTGTCCCCGTACAGTTTTTCAGCCAGCGTGCCCTTCTTTATCTCCACGTTGTGGCCGCCCAGCCGCATGTTTCCGCCCAATCCTTCCTTTTCCTTCTGTTCCGGGAGTATGTCTATGACGTCTTCCTTGCAGCCTGCCTCGATTTCGGTGCTGTTTGCAGCCTTGAGCCCGCACACGCTCCTCGCGAACTCTATTACCGCCGTCTGGAACCCATAGCAAAGCCCCAGGTAGGGGAGCTTGTTTTCTCGGGCGTATCGTATGCACTCTATCTTTCCTTCTGTTCCGCGCGCGCCGAACCCGCCCGGCACTATCACTCCCTTTGCTTCAGCCAGCGCCTTCTTCGCGTCCTCCTGGTCCTTTACTTTCGTCGTGTCCACCCACTCTAAAAGGATTCTAGCGTCGTTTTCCCCGCCCGCGTGCTCGAGCGCAT
>JACROM010000061.1:0-6609 GCA_016214445.1 Microcaldota archaeon | reverse complement strand
CGTGTCCACCCAATCTAACAGGATTCTCGCGTCGTTTTCCGCGCCCGCGTGCTCGAGCGCGTTGAGTATGGAGGCGTAAGCGTCCTTGAGCTCGGTGTACTTGCCGGTTATCGCTATTTTGACGGTGTTTTTGGGCGACCGGATTTTCTCCTCGAATTTGCTCCACCGCTCCAATGCCTTTTCCTGCGTTTTCAGTTTTGCCTTGAGCCCGAGTATGCCGGTTATTTCGGTGTCCGCTCCTGCTTCCTTCAACGCGAGCGGAACCGCGTAGGGGCTCTCCAGGTCATGCAGCGAAATCACCCGTTGTATAGGCACGTTTGAGAATATGCTTATTTTTTCCCTGATTTTTTCGGGCACGGGCTCCTTCGACCTGCACACTATGAAGTGCGGCTGCACTCCGAGGCTCATGAGCGTTCGTATTCCTAGCTGTGCTGCCTTGCTTTTGTGTTCGCCAAGGGACGACGGCTTCAGGATGTAGGTGACGTTGACGAACGCCATGTTGCCCGGGCCTTCCTCGTAAGCCATCTCCCTCAGTGCCTCGATGAAGTATGCGCTCTCGATGTCGCCTGCAGTGCCACCGACTTCTACGAGCACCACGTCCGCGCCGCTCTTGAGCGCGAGCGTTCGGATGAAAGACTTGATTTCTCCGGTAGCGTGCGGGACGAACTGCACATCCCGGCCCAAATACTGGCCAGCACGCTCCTTCTGTATTATGGTGGAGAAAAGTTTTCCCGCTGTAAGGTAGTTGTCCTTGCTCAATTCCTGGTCCAGAAACCTTTCGTACGTTCCGAGGTCCATGTCGCACTCCGTCCCGTCGTCCAACACGAACACTTCACCGTGCCTGTACGGGTTGAGCGTTCCAGCGTCCACGTTGAGGTAGCCGTCGAACTTCATGGGCTGCACGCTCAACCCTTGGTCCTTGAGCAGTTTCGCGAGCGAAGCGCTGAATATGCCTTTTCCAACACCTGAAATAACCGAACCTGTCACTATGACGTACTTGGTGTTGCCGAACTCGTAGCCTTTCGGTATGGGAGTGTAGAATTCGTGCTCGTCGCTTTTCTTCGCCAGGCTCTTGATGAGCTCTTCCTGTTCAGTTGATTCCGCCATAAAAAACCCCATCCTGAGCGAAGCGTTCGTACGTAGCTTTGCGACAATCTCTTCGGAATCATCGCTTCCAACCCCTTTGGCAGAACGCGTCCACCCTAACTAAAAACAAAGGGCGCAAAAAGAGTGCCTGAATCAATTTGGGTGTCCGGGTTTTTAATGGTTTTCGCGGTTTGCCGTAACATTCACAAAAGCAGCACGAGCAATATGATGAAGACTATGGCCGCAGGAGTGGTTATGAGCTCGCTAATTGCTGAGAAGCTGCCCAGGCCGATGTTGTCCGCGCTCTTCGAGAAAACGTACGCTCCAAACAACGCCAAAAGAACTGGCCAGATGGCTGGAAGGATGACGAACGCGAAATTTATTACGCCGATGACTATGTTCAGTACCGCAACCGCGCCTATCACGTCGAGGAACCCGCCCCACGCGTTGAACGAGCCGCCCGTCCCCAAACCAGCCGAGCCGAGGCTCATGAAAACCAGCGCGGCCAAAAGAAGGCCGTAGAACATCAGTTCGGTGTCTTCCACTTTTTCTCCCCAGAACTTCCTGAATGGAGTTGTTTTTAAATGGTTTCAGGCGATGGTCTCGGCATGCGTTTTATGCGTTTTCTGTGTTTTGGCTTTTACTCACAGCCGAGTCTGCCGGTTCTTTCGCGCCGTTGCTCTAGTTTTTTTTGCAAGTTTTGCTCTTGAGCATCTTCCGCACTTCGTTCGGATGGAGCGTTTCGTCCTTTTTGAGGTACTCGCCCACTAAAAATTCAAGGGCTTCTTCTTTCTTTTCCTTGAAGTCTTCAACTGCCTTCGCGTTTTCCCTGATTATTTTTTCCGCCAGTTCTTCAGGTTCAAACGGTTCGGCCTTGTTTTCCTTTTCCTTCAGCACTTCGCCCAACGTCTTCCCTTCAGCTACAATTTCCTTGATGTATTCCTTCGCTGCCCGTTCGGTGATTTTTCCCGCCTTGATCGAGGAGACGAGTTCGTCGATTATTCTTGGCTCGATGTCTTCGGGTTTTTTCCCGCAGTAGTTCAAGCACTTCATGAAGTCCTCGCACAGCCAGCGGGCAAGGTAGGCGCGGTCGCTTGTCCTGCATTTGACGTAGTAGTCGGCAAGGCCGTGGTACACGAGCACATGCGCGTATTTAGCTGGCACTTCCCTCGCTATCCTTTCAATAGCGTTCTTGGGAAGTTCCCTCATGCTGTTTTTGGTTTCAGAAATGAATCCGTCGGCCAGCTTCAAAGGCGGAAGGTCGGGCTCTACTATGTAGCCGTAGTCCTCCTCCTCTTCCTTCGAACGCATCAAAATCGTGGTGTCCGTTTCCTCGGAGTACTGCCGCGTCTGCAATTCCACTTTTTTTCCTTCCTGCAGCAGTTTGCGCTGGCGGAAATACTCCGCCTGCAACGCCTTTTCCACTGCCGCAAACGAGGTGATGTTCTTTATCTCGACCCTTTCTCCGTTCTCGATTGAAATGTTGGCATCGGTTTTCATCACCCTCTCCGCTGAAGCGTCAATTATTCCCAGATAGGAAAGCAAACGGAACAATTCTTCCAAGTATTCTTTCGCCTCTGCCGGGCTTTCGATGCACGGATCGGTCACTATTTCTATGAGCGGCATGCCGGACCGGTTGTAGTCGAGCCAGACGTAGGAAGAGGAAGAGATGTTGCCGTATGGGTAAAGTATCTGCGCCGGGTCCTCCTCCAAATGGAGCCGCGTAAGCATGATTTTTTTGCTGTTGATTTCAAGGAAACCTTTTTCCGCAATCGGCTCGTCGTACTGGGTGATCTGGAAGTTCTTGGACAGGTCCGGGTAATAGTACGTCTTCCTCGCAAACCTGCTCTCCTTGCGTATTGAAAAGTTCAACGCCACCGCCGCCTTGACTGCCTGCTCTATGGCTTTTTTGTTCACTGTCGGCTTCGCTCCGGGCAGGCCCAAGCAAGTAGGACAGGTGTTCCCGTTCGGCTGCGCCTTGGAAGTGGGGCAGGAGCAGAACAGTTTTGTTTTCGTGTCCAGAGTAACGTGAGTTTCAAGGCCGATTTTCATTTGATTCGCAAGCCTCCTTTCTTTTCCAAGGTTTTTGGCCGCAGCCAAAAAGCTTCGTGAGTTTCAAGGCCGATTTTCATTTTCTTTCCGCCTTCGCTTTCCCTCATTTTCTCTCCTCTATGATTTTCGCGTATTTCTCGACTGTCTTTTCCTGGAAGTGGTCGCCTATGATTTGGACGCCGACAGGCATTCCATCCACTTTCCCGAAAGGCACCGAAGCGTGCGGCAACCCAGCCAAATTGAAGGGAACGGTGCAGACATCCATCCGGTAATGCTGAAGCGGTGAAAGTTTCGCGATTTCTGAAAACTTTGGCGCGATTGCCGGCATCGACGGCGTCAGGAAACCATCGTATTCCTTCAGGTGGTTTTTCAGTTCCCCGATGACCAGAGTGCGCACCTTGCACGCCTTCTCGTAATACTTTCCCCTGTAGCCGGATGTGCGCGCGAAAGAACCCAAAAGAAGGCGGCGCTTAGCCTCCTCGCCAAAAGCGTTTCTTGTCTTGGTGAAGTATTCGGTGTAGGTTTCCTCCGGGCCGTATTCATTCTGCAGGCCGTAACGCAAACCGCAGTATTTGGCGAGGTTCGTTGACGCTTCCGCCATGGCGATGATGTAGTACGAGTAAAGCGCGGAATCAACGTGCTTAAGTGAGACTTCTTCCGCTTCAACTCCCATCGCGTCAATTGCTTTCCAGCACTGCTTCCTTGTCCTCTCGTCAGTTCTTTCCCAAATTTCCTTCGGCAGCGCGATTTTGTTCTTCAATTTTTTCTCTTGTGCCGGCTGCGTGCTTGTCGAGTCTTTTTTGTCCGTTCCCTTTATTGTGTCGAGCAGGCTGAATGCCTCGGTTACCGTTGTTGCCATTGTTCCGATTTTGTCGAGGCTGTTCGCGTAATCTATCAAGCCGTACCTGCTTACTAGGCCGTAAGTTGGTGTGACGCCGACAACCCCGCAAAAAGCAGAAGGAGCGGTTATGCTGCCGCCTGTTGACTCCGCAATAGAAGGTATGCCTGTTGCCGCTACAAGGCAAGCGCTTCCTCCAGAGGAGCCGCCAGTTGCCCGGGTCGGGTCGTGCGGGTTTTTGGGCACTTTGTATGTGTTCACGTTGAATGTGCCGAAACCGAACTCATCCATCACCGTCTTGGCGCAAACAGCGTAGCCGGCTTTCTTGGCCCTTTCAACAACCGTGGCATCAAAAGGCGGAACGTATCCTTCCAAAATCTTTGAGCCTGCCTGGGCCGGCATTCCTTTGACGCACAAGTTGTCCTTGGCGGAGACGAGTTTTTTCCCGCTGCCTTCGATTTCTTTCGGAACATATGTGCAGCAGTTGAATTTCTCATCCGCTTCAATGATTTTTTTCAGCGCGTCCATTTTGTTTCACTTCAGAATCCGCGGTCCCTTCGCTCCGACTCGCCTCGCCCTCTTCCCTGTGGTTAGTTGTGTTTCCATTTGTTTCACTTCAGGATTCGTGGCCCTTTCAGGTATCCTTTTTCCTTGCGTTGGTGGTTTTCAGTTGGTTTCGAAGGGGTTTGGGCTTCGTCCTCCCGGAATATTGTTTCGATTTCAATCGGGTGGAAAGAAGGTTTGGTGTTGGAAGTGTCTACCCTGTCCAGCTCGCTGAACGCCTTGGTTATTTCTTCCAATTGCGGAGCGAATTTTCCCGCTTCCTCTTCGCTCAGCTGCAGACGCTGCTGGGCGGCGATCCTTTCGAGTTCTTTTTTCATGCCGGTTTCTTTCAATTCAATCACTTTTCAACTAAGCATATGCGAAGGTATCCCAAGTCGGGGTGCGGTTCTGCGACAAGTTCGTATTTTTTTGCCGGGTTTAATGTTTTGTACGATGGTTGCTCGAATTCCGTCACCCTTTGCAGCGCAAGTGCTATAGCCGTTTGACAGTAGCCTTCAACGCTTTCGAGCCTTAGTTTTTGCCCTTTTTCTCCAAGTTTTTTGTTGGCTAGGCGCATCAGTTGTGCGTCCTCATCCATGCTTTTCTTTATGTCTCCTTCATACAGCCGTTTCTTGTACGCGTTGTAAATCCTTAGCGCGCGGGGGCGGGCGTCGATGCTTATTCCCGCGGCCTTGAGCGTGGCTAAAGCTGTTCCTGCCGGGTTCTCTTTCAGCTCGACTTCATCGGACATGACCCGCGTATTCGTTCTCTCGGCCCCCGTGCCTTCTAATATCTGGTCAGGCACCGGCCTCCTCATGGCTTGCAGCACTTTTTTGAGCGTTTCGACATCTCTGATTTCCGTTTTGCCGAACGGCGTCATGATTAATATCGTGTGGAGCGTCTTTTCGCTTGCAAGAAACTCCTTGATTCTCCGCACGAAAACGTGTTCAATTGTTTTGCCGCCGATTTTGAATTCGCTGGTTTCGCCGTGCAGCAGGCCGGAGTCTTTGTAATATTCTTTCAGGACTTCCTTCATTTTACACCGCTTAAACTTCACTTTAACTGTTTAATAATACGCCCGATTTCCTCGAGCTGGGGCGCGAACTTCCTCGCCTCGGCTTCGCTCAACTGGACGCGCTGAGCTTTCGCGAGTTCCCTTGTTTTATGCAGCCAGTCCATTTTGATTCACTTTGGTTTTCTAGCTATTGAAATGTGCGTTCCCAATTCGATACAGTGTTTTATTACCCGGAAGCCTGCCTTCTTGAGGTGCTCTTCCGTCAATGTGGAGCCTTGGTTGCCTACTTGGAGGACGGCGCGGATGGTTGAGCCGCCCTTTTCCAGCAGCTCGAACAGCTTATCCGCCACCTTCTGCATGAACGGGTCGAGGCCTTGCTTGTTGTCCCAGAATTGGTGGTTCCAGTAGTCTGGGTCCGTAAACTCGTGAGACACTATCAAGTTTGCCTTCACTACCTTGTCCGGGTTAACGTCCTCGATGGGTTGTTGAATGGCTGGCGCGCCAAGCCGGTTTGATACCATTGCGGCAACGGGGTTTCTTTCGATGCCTTTTGCCTCGGCTCCATGCGAGTTGAAGAAGTCGACCAGCCCGCCGAAACAGGAACCCGGCACGATTATTTTCATGCCTGTGAATACCCTTCGGCACCTGGCTTCATAATTCTTCTCAAAGTCCGGGCTGCGCTCCGAGATTTTTTCGGATGGCTCCGGATCCAAGTGGTTCAACGTCGCTGCTATAAGCGTAGCATAATCCGAGGGGCTGCTGACAAGTGAGAAAGCCGGTGTGCCTCTAAACTCGGCTTCCCTGACTAACTTAATCCATTCCGCATTCGCCCTCTCCGCGTATTCCAGCCTCCGGTGGAGATACTTGTCGGCCCACCTTTTTTCGAGGGTCAGTGCGTCCATGCCGTTCACTTTCCTAATCTTGCCATGAATGTTCTAATCTATCGCATTTGTGAGTTTACGTCTATAAAGACGTTGCAGTAAGACTCGTTTCACCTCGTGAAGTGAATCACGGATTTTTTCAACCGCCTTACGCATAGTCCAAGCGGCGTTCGACAATCCTCTAAGAGAACGCT
>JACROM010000054.1 GCA_016214445.1 Microcaldota archaeon | reverse complement strand
TGTCAGTCGACGACGGTTGTTTTTCGTTGTTTTGCGTTTTTTTGTGTGTTGGCATAGGAGGTTATGGCTGGTTTTGAGTTTTTAGCGGGTGTTTTGCGAAGAAAACCTACCAACGAAAAAACGCTTCATTGGTAACCCCCAGCCAAGACCACTCCACAGCCTATTTATATTATAAAATCCCGTATATCCTGAACAATCAAAAGGGGATTTCGGGGAATGGCCGGGTTAGCTGAACAATACGGGGAATTCATTGAAAGCCTAGAGGAAAAAGGCATCCCCAACCCGAAAAGCCTTGTTCCTGCGGCAACAATCTGCATAATAGGAGCGATACTCTTCTTCAGTTTAGGAACAGGCCTGCTCCAACCGGAAAAAACACTCGCTCTGGCCATAATAGACTCCAAAGGCACTGCCATAACAGGAGCGGACGTGCAACTTTACGCCGGACAGGAGACAGTGGGCGCCCAAACCAGCAACACCCAAGGAAAAGTATCCTTCAAGGCGCCAGCTGGAAAAGTGCTGCAGCTCCGAGTGACCCACAGCCAATACGAACAATACAACCAGCGGATAAGCTACGACCAGAAAACGGTCACGCTCAACGCGCTCGTCCCACAACAGAAGGACGTAGTGCTCATGGTGGTAGACGGCAAGGACAAGCAGGGAGTAGGCGATGCGAGGGTAATACTCACCCTTGACAACGGCGACATGCGCACCAGCGTAACGGACGTGTTCGGAGAAGCCAGAATAACAGTTCAAGCAACTGCAACCCACGCCGCGCTCGAAATCACCAAGGAGGGCTACGCCCCAAAGACCAAAAGCCTTACTGCGTCCGAACTCGACACCATCGCAACAGTCGAACTCGAAAGCACCAAAACTGAAAAACCCGAGGAAAAGAAAGTCAACATCATAGTCATAGTAAAGGACGAAAACGGCGAAACCGTAGAGGGAGTAAAGGCGGTGTTAAGCGATGCTGAAACTGCGGTGCCGTTCAAAAGCGCGGTCAGCGACGTTTTCGGAAAAGCGTTGTTCGAGAACATGCCTGCAGGCAAAAGCATAATGGTTTCAGCGGAAGACCCGGACGAAAGGTACAACGCGTTCTCCTCGCCATTCTCCTACGAGGCAAGCGAGGAACCCATAGAAGTCATCATGACAGCAGTGGTTAAACCGGAAGAGAGGTTCCAAGTGACTGTAAAGAACGAGGACGGCGAAAGAATCGAGTCAGCGGACGTCACCATCTATGACAAGAAGAAGAAAAACTACCTCACTTCCATAACAACTGACGAAACCGGAATAGCGTCCATACCAATCGACGAAAAAGACATCTACGCCGCAACATACAAGGAAGGCTATTTGCCGGCAACTTTCTTCGCTAAAAACACGGACAGGAAAAGCGTGGTCCTCCAGCAATCGGAAGGCAGGACCGCCAAAATCACTGTTGAAGTGGTGCAGGCAGGCGAAGCCGTACCGTTTGCTTCGGTCCAATTGTTCAAAGCGGACGGCTACACGCTCGGCGTTCCCACGCAAGTAAGCGGCTCGGACGGCGCAGCCGAGTTCGACGTTCCGACAACAGCAGAAACAGTGTACGCTTCCGCGTCTATAGACTACTCGCAAGGCAAGAGCGAAATCATGAGCGTTACTGACGGGATGCGCATAGTTGTAGAAGTTTCACCGCCAAAAGCCGAATTCACGGTTACAGCCAAAGACGCCTCAACCAAGGCGCCAGTCTCCAACGCGCTCGTGTCATTTGTTCAAGGAACCGAAAAAGCCTCCTGCAAGACAACCGCCCAGGGCAAGTGCAGCGCTTCTGTTCCAACAGACACCGAGTTCACCATAAAAGTGTCAAAAGTGGACTACCTATCCTACTCTTCAGCCAAATACTTCCTGCCAGCAGGAACCAAGAGCGATTCAGCTGAATTCAAGTTGTACCCTGCAAACCTAGCCAAACAAGCCCAGGTTGAATTCAAGGGATTCTATGACCGGAACAACCGGGCAATAAGGGAAGCGCAGAACGCGCAACGCTTCAAGGCCAAGTTCAGCGTCACCCTCCCGACTGGAAGCGACTTCGCCAAGTTCATCGTGTTCTCCGGCCCAAGTTCCGGAATAGATGAGGAAAAAGCCATCATAACAAGTTTTGAAGGCACGAGCAACTTCTACACCGGCACGCTCGCTTCCGAAGCCTGTTCGCCGCAGGAAGCGCAAAGCTCCGACTCTTACCAATGGGTCGCTTTCGACTTCCCGAAAGGCCAAACCCGAACGCAGGAAATAACAATAGAGTTTTCGGTCAAGCCGTCCGCCAAGGCAGGCGAAGAGATAAAAATACCCTACCAGCTTTACGGCGAAGCGAGAAGCGTGCCCTTCCTGGTGCCACAGGACGATGAAACTCTTCAGAACATTCTCGAGCTAGAGACAAGAAGCGACAAGGACTACTGCATAGCCAACAAGAAAACGGAAAAAATAAAAGTAAGCAACAACGCGCTAACCTGCGACGAAGGTTTTTGCACCAGCTTCGCTTTCGTACAGGACACGCTCCGCACGTCTGGAGTGCTTGAAACCGAGATAGGAAAAGAGTTCAGCCTGGAACTGCAAGGCCTAAGCACCCAAGGCAAGATAACAACGGTGAGCGTCACAGCGGACCCGGCAATCATGCTCAAAACATTGGAACCCCGGACCGTCAACATGACCTCGTTCGCGGACTCGCTGACGTTGCCCATAAGCGCGGAAGCAGAAGAAAAAGCAAGCGCTACGCTCAAGGCCAAAGCAATCCGCTCCACCAACGCAGCTGAAATCAAGGTCACTTGGCAGACGGAGTACGGGGAAAAGGAGTACAAGAAAAGCGTGGTAATCAAAGGCACCAACAGGTTCAATGTCGAAGTCACTCCGAACGAAGCAGAAGCTTCCGTAAAGCAACGTGTCCGAGCCTTAGTGAAGGACTCGCTTGGAACAACTGTCGATGACGCGACCGTAGCTTTTTACGAGTGCGAAGGCTCGCCGCTCAACGGACAGGAAGTGGAAGTAACAGGCGAGGCAACCAACGGGCTTTATACAGCTGACATCGAACCGTCCTCGTACGGCAAGATAGGCGTACGCGTCAAGCACGAACAATTCAAGACGTACGAGGCGTGCGCCATAACAGTCAACGCCATAGACTTCCTCACAGCCGAACCAGATGAAGTGAAGCTCTCGGGCGACACCCGCAACGCTCAAATCAGCGAACGGGTGGCTCTTGTATCCAGCGTTGCCTCGAAGGTGAAGGTCACCTCCAAAACAGTTTGCGGCAACGTCAACATTATTCCCCCGTTCACGGTTTCGCCGAAAACCCTGACCCTCAAGGAAACTGCAACTGTAGACATCGAAGCCAAAAAAACTACATCAAACGAGAAATGCGAGGTGGTTTTCCTTGCAGAGATAAACAGGGACAACAAAGCCGAGGCGAGTGTGTTAGTTACAACCGAACTCCAAGGCCCGCCGCCAGCTGAAAAACTCTGTCCTGTTGCTCAAGGCGCCAAATGCCTCACTCCAACTGAAGGAGCTGAACTCCGCTGCACGCGAAATGCGTTCGAATGCGAGGAAGCTTCGCTCCAATGCTTCTCCTGCAACCTTGGGCCGCAAACCTTGCCGAAAGCGGTTTCCATGTTCGTCTCCAACTACCAGCCAGATGACACCCAAAACTTCGCCATAGCACTCGAGGAACAGCCGTCGGAATGCCGCGTTGAAGGGTTCCGCAACAACCCTGCCTACGCTCCCTACTCCTCTTACAACCCGTACAGCTCATACAACCCGTCCTACGCTTCCACTTACAACCAACTATACCAGCCCAACCAATACGGGGCATACAACCCCTCCTCCCCATACAACCAATACAGCAGCCCGTACAACCCGTTATACCAGCCCAACCAATACCCCAACACACCGGAAGCGCAGAACGCGCTCAAGCAGGAAACAATTGCTTCACTCACTCCGTTCTGCCAGCGGGCAATACAGCAAGCCTACGGCCCAAATGCCTACTACAACACTTACGGTTCCTACCGCGACCCCTGGAACTCGAACCTGAACCCGACTTACCCGAATTATTACCCGCAGACTTACCCCCAGAACAGGCCCGCTGTAGGCGTGACAGCCCAATGCACCCGCACTGAAATCATCCTGAACGCGCAATACACCGGCGGCGATTCCAGTTACAACGGAGGGCTTGGTGGTTTACAGCAGGGCTTCCTACTTGTCCGGAGCGGAGGCACCACCACTAAAATACCAATAACCGTCCAAGTTTCCAACCCCTTCACTCCAATAACCCAGTACCCGAACACCGGAATACCGCAGCAGTGCCTGCAGGAAATAAGGGACGCGCTCAAGAAACAGAAGGAAACCGAGGAAACAAAGAAGAAAAAAGAGGAACTCTCCACTTTGGATGCCGAACTCATACCCGACACAATAACAATCAAGTACAACAAGTACACCGGCAAAGGCGTATACGAGAAAAAGCTGGACGCACCCAAAGGATACACGCTCAAGTGCACATCCGTACATGGAAGCGGCTTGACCCTCACATGCAACTCGAACACCATCCGAGCTGAAGCCAAATGCCCGCTCGTCAAAGGCGAAACGAAGTGCCCGCCTGAAGCCTCCTTCCAGGCAACCTGGGGATTCGAGAAAGCAGATGAAACCAAACAAAAACGCACGGTCTCTTTCGTAGAGGACGACTTCTTCCCGCAGGCAATCCAGATGCTCGTCATCAAAGGCTTGACCGACCACGCGGAATACGAGACTGGTTATGATTTGAAAGGCAAAGCAACAGCGAAGGTAACCGGCGCTACAGTCAAGATAACCGACACCACCATCACAATCGAAGCAAAAGGCGAAGCCAAGGGCTCCATCGCCATAAAAGATTTGGGCGACGACCAAATCCGCGAGATACCGGTTTACGGCTCGATCCTCGAGGTCGATAATGGCGCGGTTTCCCTCAAACTCAGCGAGGAAAAAACGCTCAACTACAAGCCAGCTCTCAAAGTTCCCGCAAGCATAGTGCAAGGCCAAGAACTTAGCGCGTTGGTAGTGAAGGAACTCTCCGACCCGAAGAAGGGATTCACGCTCAAGATGGGCAAGCTGCCCGAAGGCGACAACAGCCAACAAGGACTTCTCGCCTTCCAGTTCGAGGACGGCATGCGCGAAGAAGAGCATAAGGCGGCGATAAAGGTTTACTTGCGTGGAAAATACGCGTGGAAGGACATAGAGCTTAGCCCCCACACAGACGTAACGGACAAAATCCGTTTCAGCTACCGGTTCCCGGACTTCGACGCGCCCTCGAAGAGGCAGATAACCCTAAAGATTGACGAAAAAACCGAGCCCTTATACACCTGGGCTTCAGACGAGCTCGGCACGCAAACCGGCACGCTCGAGTACGCGAAAGACCTCAAAACTTCGATGTTCGACAAGAAAACCGGCAAGGGCGGCTACTCGCTTGAAGCGGAGACCGAAGTGAACGGCAAGAAAGTGCCAGCCAAGACGACGTTCGATTTCAAAACCCAGAAGGACTTCGACGCGGAGCAGGATAAGAAAAAGAAGGAAGAGGAAGCAAAGGATAAAGGAGAGAGCGCGAAACCAGAGGAGAAACCGCCGGAAACGAAACCCGACGAAAAGAAAGGCGGGCCGGGAGTGACGAATGTCAAAGGACCGAAAGATAAGGTGCCGTCAAGCGCGGGAATTATAGGGGTTGAAGTAAGTTACCCACAATCGCCCGGCAACCCAAGCAAAGCGAAGGACATAGCCAAAGTCATTTTGGGCCGAACCCAAGCGGGTTACGCGGTACAAGTTCACGTAAACGGACCGAACACATGGGAACACTATAGGGTCTACGTGAAAGCCGAAAGGGATAAGACAATTAACTGGGATTATGTCGGAGCGTGGGAGGAGTTCAAAACAAAGATTACCACCGAATCAACTTTGAAAGTGTTTTTAGACTACTATGATAGATTCAAAGAAAAAATTAGCGCACTAGACCCGACCAGTACGCCCGGCTCCGGAAAAGAAACCAAGGCTAAAGAGCTCATAACAAGCGGTGAAATCGAACGCAAACATGTGGGCGGACAGGAGATATTCATTCTACTGGACGGGTCTGCGGAAAAAACACTGAATGAATTCATCAAATTCGGCGGAGACTTGACTATAACCGTAGAACTTTCGGAAGGCTCCGTAGAAAAGAAGAACACGGCAACAACAAGCGTGTTAACTATAGAAAAAAATCCGTTGATTGTACCAGTAGTAAGCTTAAAGGTCGCCAACCTCGAACGGAGCACGGACAGCAAGATAATTGAATGGCTGAACAAAGTGTTTCCATCAAAGCCGAAAGGCACGCAGTACGCTTTCCCACAGCTTGGAAAAGCCAGCCACCACTTCGGGGAAACCAAGCTCCTATTCATTAACCTAGCAACTGAAAAAGACGTTGACGCTTTAAACAAAGTTATATCTAACGGGAAAGTGAAAGTCATCTCCGCAAGCAAGGAATACGAAAAAGACATTTCAGGAGATAAAGCCAAGCTTAGCGAAGCAATAAAAAAGGCGAAAGGAAGACTGGCAAAATTCAACAAGCCGCTGGTTGAAGTCGGAAAAGCAATAGTCTTGCCGCCCGTTGCCGAAGGCAGCGAAGAGTATTACTATATTCTCGTAGGGACTCCGGCCGGAAAGAAGCCAACAGAAATGGAATTCGTCGAGGGTAAAACGAGCAGGGCCTCACTTACAACAACCGATTTCAAGGAAATAACCATGAAGAAAGGCGTAAGTACAATCAAAATCGAAAAGAGCAAACTCACGAATGCATGGAGAACCGCTATGAGCGCGACTCCTGGTACGAGCCCTGAAGAAAGAATGAAAAAACTGAAAATAAAGGTGACTTTTAAAGATGAGTAAAGCTAGCGTGGTTTTCGTTTTCGTGATGCTTTTGTTCGTTAGCGGTCTCATTGGGGCCGAAACGCTGGTCGCGTACTCGGACACGTTGTGGGACATGCAGACCAAAGCCGGAGCGCCTATATTCAAATACGAGCCGGAAATAGGCGACATCAAAATTGAAGGAACCAAAACGGGCGCGGTGGTAGTTGCGCCGGTTTCGTATGATCTTAAAGATCCTGCAACTTTGTTGGTCTGGTTGACGTATAACGATAAAAATGGCGCAAAGAAAAAACACAGAATGTACCGCGCCAGTGCTTACGGCGGTTTTGCGGTCGAAATTAAAACGAGTGACTTACAAACGCTTCCGGACGGCCAAGTTACGCTGATAGTTACCGTTCTCGCTGGCAAAAATCCGACTAAAAGGCGAGAGGTTAGCGGCGCCAAACTGAAAGGACACGTTGGTAAAACCGAAGAGCTTGGCGGCGACCTTACTGGCGAATATGCGAAAAGTTCAAGGACGTACCACCTTAGAGCCAAAGCGCCGAAGGGAGCGAAAAACGCAAAGGTATTTGTTGACATAGGCCGAGACGGTGACGAAAGTAATGATGTAGAAGTGGAGTTCGTTACGGGCGAGGTTCACGAATCTTCCTGGGCTGCCAAAGTCCCGATATGGTCAATCATCTGGTACGATAACGGCCCAGATTTAACAAAAGCCGAGCTTTACGCCAAGTTCTACAACGAAAAAGACGAAGAAATAGAAAAAACGGATAAACACCTAATTGGAATTGCAAAGGCCGCGTTTAAAGATATCAGCTACGCGTACGTCGGTGATGACAAGAAAATGAAAGCACACTTGACTAGGAAAAACTATAAAGAAGCGATACAGACGGGCATCATACTGGAAGGTATAGGCTACTACTATCTTTCGGCTGACGAGCACGTAGCTAAGGGTGTGCTTTTTGGAAACGGGGCCGGTACTGTTGGTTTCGGTGTTAGAGACGAGGACGGGAAGTTGATAGACTGCGACCCTGCCATTTCCGCACAGGGAGGCACGACTAGGTACGCTTTCGCTAAAGATAAACTGGAAGAATACACTCTGTGCAATTTAAATGGCGTTAAAGCGCTCAAAATCACCATAGAAGGAATCACAGTCGATAAAGGCGGAATTCAGGACGACCGCTTGGTTTACTTTAAAGGAAAGGGATACCTGGCCAAAGTAAAGCGGCCGAGAGGAACTACAGTCGATGTAGAGCTAGAGGTTGTTGATGCGCCAAAGATGCCGGGATGGACGCTGCCCGTCCTGCCGGGAATAAGCTTGCCGTCAATAGACGGCGTAGATTTCAGCAAGTTTGGAGAAAAGGCCAGTGAAATATGGAAAAAAGTCGAAGAATACGGTGAAGCCGTCAAGACAACGTTCGAAATAACCGTTACGAGAAAAGTGCCAATAACCGCGCCGAAGAGACTCATAGAATTTAAAGTCGTCGCTGGAAAAACTTCAGGCCCGGCGGAAATAGAGCACACGGTCGGAAGCACCGCGTACAAGTTCTCCCTTGAAGGTATTGCTACGGGCTCGCAAGGTTCGATTGCAATGATTAGTATTAAACGTAAAGGCGCGTCAGACCGTGACTTCGTACAATTGCAGTGCGAAAACGAGAAAACCAGAGCAAGATGGGTAAGAACTGAAAGCGGATTGTTTGGTCTGGGAAGCAAAAACATACATGACGACCCGGAAACTGTCATGAACTTGGGCATTCTGTACCTAAATGGAAAGGGGACGCCGGATACCCCGTCGTCCTGCACGCCAGCAGAGCCGAAATTAAAAATATTCGCCACCGAAATACAGTGCACTAACACAGAACCGTTCATAATAGACAGCCCGAAAGCTGGAATAACCGGACACTTTAAGGTGCCGGCAAGTGTTGAGGAAACAGCTAAGGCGGAGTTTCTGGAAGACTATTGCACTGACGGAAAAGTTTTAGCGCTGGTTTACTGGGATTCCTAGAATAATGAATTGACGCACTCCCGGGTTGACATTTGTGACAAATGACCGCGTACCATCCGCGCGCTAAAAACCCGTGGTTTCTTTAGGCACATTTGCAGGGCAGAACCCTCCCAGTTTTGACGGCGTCAACCCAACACCAAGTTACGCTGCCTTATCATTGAATTGCACGCGGTCGACATACCAAACGTCTTCAGGCAAAACTTGTACTAGCTGCTGCTTCGACTCATCCTTGTCCAAGGTTAGGACTTCCACTATGCGGGGGTCTTCTGGAGAAGGCCAGTAAATGCCTGGCGCCAAACCAACGTTACCGCTGGATTTCATTTTCACTTTAAACATTGCGCCAACGGGGTTCAAGAGAGCGCTTTCATGCGATTGCACATCTTGAATTTTCGCATATAGTTCATTTACTTCTTTCAAGAAAGTCTTCTTTGCGGAGCCACTGAGCGAAGTGATTCTGAACGGCGGCACTAATTCCACATCAGATTTTTGCGCATCAACATAACCAATACCCGATTGAGCCGCTTTCTCATCCGGAGTGAGCATCAGGAGCACTTCCACTTGGTCGTTCTGGTCAGTGTAAAGCATAACATCCAGCAGGAATTTTTTGGAACCGCCGTAGCTTAATCCTTCTGAAGCGTATTTTTGCCTAAATCTATCCACTGCAGTGC
>JACROM010000053.1 GCA_016214445.1 Microcaldota archaeon | reverse complement strand
ACAGGATAACGGAAGGTAAAGTAGTCCTCTAGCGCTTCCCTTGAAAGTTTCCTCGGCATGCCCTCGTACTCGAACAGCGCCTTGATTTCAGAAGCAAACCAAAACACGCCACCTGAAAAATGATAATACAAAGGCACCACGCCTGCAGGATCCCTTGCCAAAAGCATTTTTTTCTCCGAGGAATCCCATACGCAAAAAGCAAAATCGCCATCCAGCTTTCCAGGCAGTTCTTCCTTCCATTCCTCGTACCCATGCACCAGCACCTCGGTGTCTGAATTGGAAACCAAATCATGTCCTTTCTTTTCGAGCTCTTCCCTCAGCTTTTTGTAATTGTAAATCTCTCCGTTGAAAACAACCACTACAGTCCCATCTTCGTTGGACATCGGCTGCCTCCCTTTCTCCGACAGGTCGATTATGCTAAGCCGGCGGTGGCCGAGCATAACCTTTCCGTCAACGTAGGAGCCGTGCTGGTCAGGCCCACGGTGCTTTAGGGATGATTTCATCCTTTCCAGTAGCGCCTTGTCCACAAGACCTTTGCAACCGACTATTCCACACATTTTCCACACCGACTACAAAACCAACACAAACAAGCCAACCCAACAATCCAACAGCATGAACACCAAAACCAACGGACGCCAAAACGCCTACTTTCCGGCAAGCACCTCTCCGCCAACTACCGCGTAACCGCGGGCGGTGTTCTTCCACGAAAACGTCTTGGCTTTCCTGAACGCGTTCGCGGAAAGTTTCTTCACCAACCTGTTGTCCTTCAACAACTTCGCTATCGCCTTCCTCAAACCAACAACATCCTTTGGCTTCACAACCAACGCATCTGTCCCGTCAACAGCAGGCAAACCAATATCAGTCACCACAACCGGAGTTTTGGCGGCATACGCCTCCAAGAGCGCGACAGGCAAACCCTCGGAAAGAGAAGGCAACGCGAAAACACTTGCCCTCTGCAAGAAGAAGTTCACGTCTTTCCGGTGGCCGAAAAAATCAGCTTCCACACCCTCCTTCTCCGCCAAAGCTTCAAGTTTCTCCCTCTCCGGGCCGTCGCCCACAACCCACAACCTCGCTCCCACTCCCTTCATGGCCCTTATCAAATACTCCACGCCCTTGACAGGAAGGAGCCTTCCCACGAAAACAACCACTTTCGCCCTTTTCTTTTTCCCGCCACTTGGTATGGACACGCCAGTCGGGATAACCGAATAATGCGCAGGCAGGAAACCCATCTTTTTTCCGAACTGTTCCCTCTCACCCTCGCTCAAAAAAACAACGTGGTCAACGCGCTTGTAGGTGAAGCTCTCCAAAGCGAAAAGGATTTTCTGCAGAAGTGAAAAATATTGCGGTTGCGACCAAGCTATCCCGGCTGGCCGCGCTATGACTGGCTTGCCCTTGAACAACTTCAAAACAACTGCAATGAAGCTCGAAAGCGGGCCGCTCGCCACCACCACGTCAAAATCAAGGAAAAAGGCCTTGAAGAACGAAAACAGCACGAACGAAGGGGTCCTCAAATAAAACCCCTTGAACCAAGGCACCCGTACAACGTCTACCCCGTTCATCTTTTCCTGTTTCTTCTGGTTCCCGAACCGCCTCGTGAGCACTGCCGCCTCATGGCCCTGCTTTTCCAGCTCGCGGGAGAGGTTGTAGGTATAAGTCTCAAACCCGCCTGACGATATAGGGTCAAACCCCCGGCTGGAACCCGGCGGGTACTCTTTTGACCCCAAAAAAAGGAACCGCATGTAAAGTTTTATTTACAGGAAGTATATAAAACTTAACATCGAGGGTATTTTAAACCAAAAAAACCAAAGAATGACGAAATCAATGGAAAGACCAGAAAGACCGGAAACGGTGCCGAAAACACCTGACGAAAGGCTGCTCAACTATTGCGAAAAAGGGAGGAAAATAGAACCATCAAAAATTCTGGAGCTGCTTGAAGAAGGCGCAAAACCGAACGCGAAAAACTGGGTCGGAGTAACTCCGCTGCACATTATGGCCGCAAGAGGCTACAAAGAAGCCGTAGATCTCCTCCTCCTACAGGGCGCCAAAATAAATGAAGCTGACGACTATGGCCGCACGGCTTTCCACAGGGCCGCGGAAAAAAAAGATACGCGGATGCTTGATTTTTTGGCCGAAAACAGGGCGAATATCCACGCAGAGACAAAAGACGGACAGACGGCAATGCATTTCGCTGCCAAAGGAGGCCGCTCAGATAATCTTAGTTGGCTTCTTGAACACGGCCTTAAAGTGAACGTTGCGGACGATAACGGACACACCCCCCTTCACGACGCTATAAGCAACAATAGAACTGAATTCGCTAAAAAGCTCATTAAAATGGGAGCGGGAGTGAACGTGAAAACAACGGCCGACGAAACGCCGCTTCACTTTGCAGCGCATGCCGGACTGGAGGAAATCGTAAAACTTCTGGTTGAGAAAGGCGCCGACATAAATGCAAGGACACCGATTGGGCACAGCGCACGCACGTTAGCGGAGATTTTTCCGGACGAAAAACACGACAACATCAAACAGTTCCTCAGGTCATTAGAAGAAAAAAACGGGAAATGAGAAGTCAGCTCACAAATCAACCGATTTTGGCTCCATTCCTTTCCAGCCACGCAGCCAAAACATCCTTCTGCTGCATTCCAACAAGCCTCTCGCCGTTCCCATTGTTGGCAATGAAAGTGGGAGTCCCTTGCACGAAATACTGCTGCCAATAATCTGGATGGGCAGCCACATCCATCTTCTTCACCTTGAAGCCTTCCGTGGCAAGCTCGTCAAGAATCGGCTTCTGGAGCTGGCAGAAGTGGCATCCGTCGGAGTAAAAGTACAATACGGGCGATTCCTTTTCGGTGACCGCTACTTCAACAGTATCCTCAATCACTACGCTCGAAATCGTTTTGCCTGAAGAAACGTCCTTCGCCACCAACGCGCCGGTCAGGTTCTGCGGTTGCGAAAACAAAATCACTCCGCCCACCGCAGCCAAAAGCACCAAACCCACAATTAAATATTTCGAATCCATGAGAAAAAACCACCTTCGTCTATTGTGCCTTTCCTGCATTAAAACCGTTCGGTTTCATTCGGTCTTCCCCAAAGGGGAGACGCCTCCTTGAGCGAGAAACACTCGGCTCCAACCACCTGCGGTTTCGCTTCAAGGCTCAACACGGTGCGCCAAGCCGCTCGGCCTCAAGGAAACAACGTA
This sequence comes from Microcaldota archaeon, assembly GCA_016214445.1. Classification (GTDB taxonomy): domain Archaea; phylum Micrarchaeota; class Micrarchaeia; order Norongarragalinales; family Norongarragalinaceae; genus JACROM01. The sequence continues at coordinate 1,586 of JACROM010000053.1, read as the reverse complement.
CTTCCTCCCTTCGTCGAAAATCTCCTTCACCAGGGAACGGTTCATGAGCAAACTGGCAGCGCAGAATATGAGGAAGAAAAGCGTTTTGAACGCGAAGTGCATCTGGTTCACGAAAGCAACATAGAAAATGCAGAACAGCGCGAAAAACCCCAACTGGCGCAACGAAGGCCCGAAAGACACGTTTGCGTTTTTCTTTAGCCACAACGAGCCGGCAATTGCTATGACGGAATAAGCAAGAAGCGAAGCATACGCAGCGCCTTCGCTTGCAAGCGAGGGAACAAGAAGCAGGTTTAATGCCAAGCTCGCGACAACAAGAAAGACGCTCGTCCACGCCACCACCTTCATTTTCGCCAAAGAGGCGAAAACCGAGCCGTTCACGTAATAGAATGACATCACCGGAACCCCCACAGCAAGTATCCGCATCGGCAACAACGCCCCGCGAACGTACGATTCTCCAAGCAGGTAGAAGATTATCAGGTCCGCGAAATAAAACAGGCCCAAACCGAAAACCGACATGAACAAGACGTTCAGCGTACTGATGCGCCTAAAATAGGCATCGGTGTTGGAAGCGTCCTTGATCACCTTCGGCATCATAGTGAGCAAAGTAGCAACGGAAAAAGGAAGAATCGCAGCTGCAAAAGAGGAAGCAGCGTCATAATAGCCGACCTGCGCGTTCGAGTAAAAATGCGCGAGAACATAACGGTCGACAACCGAAATCAGGCTTATGACGAAACCTGCCAGCGCAAGAGGAGCGGCATAACCCCAAAGCTTCATGAAAGCGTTTTTGTCGAAACTGAACTTTTTTATGCCTAAAGCTAAAAGCGAAGCAACAGCCACAACAAGGACAAATCCTGCGCGGGCCAAAGCTGTCGGGCCTGCTTGAGCCATGAAAAGAGCAACTGCAACAGCCCCCACGCCGGCCAGAAGAGTGGAGCCGACGCGCGAAATGCTGTGCCGTAAAAAGCGTTCAAGGCCCTGCTGGGCTGATTGGACAACAGTAAAGAAAGCTGTTGCGAAAGCCAAAACGTACGCAACTGCGAAAGCAACCAAGCCCATGCTTTGGAGCATGAACTCAAGCGCCATGTAAAGCGGCACGAAAAGCAGGACGCTCAACGCGACCATCATCGCAAGAGTGGAACCGACGTATTTGCCCGTGTTCTTGGGGTCCTTCGCAACTCTATAAAGAACTGCATCGCCGAAGCCCAGCAGGACAAACGCAGGAATGACAGTTGAAGTGGCGAAAATCAGCGCGAACGCGCCGTAGCTGTCCGGGCCGAGAAACCTCGCAATCAGCGGGCGGGTGAAGAAGGCTATGCCCAACGACAGGGCGTTGGCTATGATAACGTAAAGGGTATGCTTGAAGAAAGTGGATTTCGCGCTCATGAAGTAAATCTAATCCTCACGGGGTTATAAATAATCGGCAGGCGGCCATTTGAAACGCCCTAAGGGTTTGTTAAATAATAAACTAATCAATTCGAGTTTGGCTTAATTGCGTAGTTCCATTCGCCGTGAAACTCGCTTGGTACCAGTTTGACCTTCGCGTATTCTTCATCCGAGATTTTCTTTCCCGTCGGATACTTGTTTTT
>JACROM010000067.1 GCA_016214445.1 Microcaldota archaeon | reverse complement strand
GCTTTTGTTGAACTCCGCCGCGGTGTACTCGTCGAGCCCAATCAGCGGATAGTTTTCGTTCCTCTCTTTCCGTTTCTTCGTAATATAGTAGGCGGCCCCGTGTTTTTCCTCGTATTCCGCGTACTCGCTCCTGAAGTTCCTTTCGACTATGTTTGCCGTGACCAAAAGCTTCGACGGGTTGACTGTTACATGGCCGTACCCAGGCGGTATTATCACCTTGTCGCCTTTTTTCGCCTTCACCAGCACTACGCTCTCAACTTCTTTTCCTGTTTTCTTCTGCATCAAGTACGAAGCAGTCCCTTCGATTACCTCGTATAGTTCCATATAGCCAAAGCCTTTCGGAGACATCGGATGGTAGTGGCCCGCTGTCTTGTTGTATTCCTCACCCAAAAACAGCGGCGGCAGTATTGTAATGTCGAACCTCAGCTCTTTCCGCGCATACGCTTTTCTGTCCTCTTTCCTTGCGGCGTCCCTGTACATGAAGTAGCACGGAGTTGAGTCTGGAAGCGCGACCTCGTCCTTCAGAACGGGCCGCATCTGCTTGAGCGTGCGCACGTCCGGCCTCCTTTCCTCCCCTTCGACCCGCAGCCTGCCCGGCGCGTCCGCCTCCAACTGCAACGATTTATATTCGAGCTTCATATTATCAATTAAATTGGGCTATATGTTATAAAAACAATCGGTTGGGTTTGAATGTTTTTTTCGAGAATGCATTACGCGGTATTCGCCGTTGGCTTGTTGGTCTTCCTGTCCCTGTACTCGTTTTTCCCTTCCCCGCAATCCGGAAACCCGTACGAGTTCCGCGAGGTGAAGTGGCTTAATTCGCCGCAGTTGTCACTCTCTTCAATGAAGAACGAAGTGGTGTTGGTTTACTTTTTCTCTCCGACGTGCTCCCAGTGCATGGACGCCCTTCGCTTCGCGCAGAAGATGCACGACTCCTACTCCCGCCAGGGACTGGTAGTGGTGGGTTTGGATTCGCCTCTCTACTATTTCGAGAACGAGCAGCTTGCAACGGAAACCCTGAAGAAGGAAAAAATCTCGCATCCGGTTGCATTCGATTCCGGCAAGGTTTCCTTCAAGTCGTACGGCTCCTGGTGGCCCAGGTTTTATTTGTTCAAGAAAGGCGAGTTGGTTTACAATGATACCCGGCGCGACCTCGGCTTGGCGGAACAGAACGTGCGGAAAGCGTTGGGCCTCAATTATTCCTCGTATGAAAAGTATTCCGGCTCTACGGAGCTTTACGCGGGCTACTCTTTTGCTTCAGTTCCTTTGGGCAACCCCGAAGGCTTCCAGGGCGGCCAGGTGGTCTCCTACGCGGCCATGCCGTCCATAGCTTTTCAGAGAATCACCCTGGATGGAGTTTGGCTGAATTCGATTGATTCCATGCGCGCCAACGCGCAGGCGCGTGCAGGCGTTGCGTTCATCGGTTCCGAGTTTTATTTGGTGGCCTTCTCGCCGTCTTCGCCAGTGCACGTGTTCGCTGACGGCTTTCCTTTGAAACCGGAAGAGGCCGGAGAGGATGTTTACTTCGATGCCGGCTACTCTGTACTGAACGTTTCCAAGCCCGGCCGCTACCATGCCGCCTCCCTGAAAGAAGGCTCCCATTCCATCTATTTCGAAGTGCCTTCGGGGTTCACGCTTTACAGCATGTCTTTCAAGTGACCATCTTTTTCCCGAAAAAGCTGGTCGGTCCAACAAATCGAGTTAACGGTTGGGTCGTTAACTCGATTTGAAAGAAAGGCTCTTGCGTGCGAATCGAACACACGAATAGAAGAGTAAAGGGCTCAGTAGCTACCTCGTTCCTCATTCCCTTGGGTGGGTCAGTCTGGGACGGTTTCCTCACAGCCCAATAATGATTTGGTTGGTCGTTTATTAAAAAGGAAGTGGCGAAGGCTTTTTTATTAAGCCTGTCAAATATTATCTTTGATTAGAGGTAATTAAGTTGGCTGAAATCGTTTTAATGCGAAATTTTGATGCGGGGCTGGAAACTTCTGCGTTTGCGCTAGCTGAAAAACTTGTTTCTCCCTTGAGAGAACGTGGGCATACGATGCACACTGAAACGATGCCCTACGAGTACAGCACGTTGAGTTTATTGAGGCAGCTAGGAAGAGGCGAGTTGAGGGATATTAGTGCTGGCGAGTTAATCAAAAAGTTTTTGTCTTCAGGCAAGTGGATTAAAGAAATAGAGAAAAGGTATCCTAAAGCCCACATAATCGATTTGCACAATACCAAGCAAGAAATAATAAACCCACGCGGCGTCAAGCCAACTAATTTTCGTTTTGGAATTGGTTCAGAATACGCTTCGCCTAAGCTGCAACTGATTTATGTTCCGTTAAAGAATGACGGTGAGGAACGGCGGCTCGGAGGTTTGGAAACTCCCGCAGTCTATAAGCCAACGCCTAAGCGCGTATTGCGTGAAGTTCAAGCTGGAATTGGAAGGGTAAGAGAAATCCTGGGAGAAAGCAAAGAAGAAAAACATCGGGAGTTTTTACACATTTTCGAACAGGGTTTCGTCGGGCAACACTACGCGCAGGAGATAGCCGACCACAAGAAAACCATTAACGCAGGTTTGGTCGGAAAAGAAGTCGTTGATAAAATAGTTGACGGAATATGCCAACTGGTGTCAGCCAGAAAACCCTAAACCGCGGCTTCTGCATCCCCAAGGCGCGACCTTTTTATAACTCGTTGGAGTAGCCTTAACATGACGGAACTCAGCCTCCCCTTTGGTCCCTGGCGCAAGCTCGCTTCAGCGGAGTGGGGCGGCCACCCGTTGAGCGTTTACGTCAATAACGAGTCGCTCATCATGCTGACTGTTTTCGACAAGTCTGGCGACAACGTTACCGGAATGCTGGTTTTGCTCAAGAAGCCGCTCGTGCTGGACGGCAGCACCGATGCTTTTTCTTCGTCGCAGAAGCGGGAACTTGTTTTCCTTGAAAAACGCTCGCCGGACTACCACGTCAAGTTCCTGCTTGTTGAAGCCACTCCCTATTACGTTCCCTACTCCCAGCAGGAGCTTATCGCCACCCTGCAGCGGCAGCATCAGGAACTGCAAGGATTGACAAAGGTGCTTATTGACACTGCATCCGAGTTCGATATCAAGGTGAAGGAGCTGACGCCAGTTGACTCGAAAACGCTCGAGCTGCTTACTGGCGACCCGTTCACCCTGTTCTCGCTTTCAGGCATCCCGCCAGCAGGCGAAGGGCTGCGCGCAACAGGCCGCGCTTCAAGGCTGAAGCTTGGAATGGACGCGAGCAAGAACGAAGTGGACGTCCTCTCCACTTCAATGTCCGGAGTTTTCGTTGTCGGCGAGGACAGGCTGTCGCGGGTTGAGGCGCTGCAAGTGCTGTGCGAGTCAGCACTGTCAGCTGGAATTCCGTGCCTTGTTTTCGATTCTTCCAAAACCCTTGCAGGGCTGTCTGTGCCGACCAAGGATGAAAAGACGCTTGAAGAATACGGCATGGTGCCCTTGTCTTCCGCGTTCCCGTTCAAGGCCTACGCTCTTGGCAAGGGCCTTTTCATCAACCTTCGTTTCTTGGACGCGGACTGCTTCATGAGCGGGCTCGGCGCGGGCAACAAGGAAGTAGCTGCTGCCCTGCAGGCCGCTTACCCTGAGTCCTCCTCTCTCGACGACCTCGTGGAAAAGGTTTCGAAGCTGGCGGAGACTAAGACGCTTAACGCTTACGTGAAGGCTAAGGCCTTGCGCTGTCTGCGGGTACTCCAAAAGGCGTACCCGACAACTTTCGGCAAGAACACTTTCGCCGAGCTTTCCGCCCCATGGGACGCGGGTATGCCGAAAGTTTTCTACGTTGACGTGTCCTCGGTTGACGAGAGCCTAAGCAACCTTCTCATGCTTTCGCTCATGCGCGAGATGAAGCAGCCCCCTTCAGCTGCTTCGGCGCTGTGCGTTTTCGAGCAATCTGCGGACAAGCTTTCGCGAGATGTCAAAAACGCGGTTGCGGAAAAGACAAATGTCGCTTTCGCTTTCCACGCTTCTCATGAAGAAGACTTCGCGCCGCTTGAGCCGACCCTGACATTGGAGCTGGTGGGTGACGACGTCATAGCCACCGAGCCGCACAAGGAAAAGAAGCGCTTCAAGCTGAGGCCTTTGCTTACTTTGTTCGCTTCTTCGGGGCTTTCGCCCAGTCAGCCTTAAAGTTTAATAGTCAGTTTTTCTCCTTGTTTTGTCCTTTAGCTTCCATTGTTGCCATTTCCGCCTGCTTCAAGAATATCTCGCCGAAGAACTCTACTCGTTTTTTGGAGCTTGTATTTTTGCGGTTGCTTGTTCCGCTTGTTTTAAGAATATGTCTCCAAAAAACTCTACTCGTTTTTTGGAGCTTGTATTTTTGCGGTTGCTTGTTCCGCTTGTTTTAAGAATATGTCTCCAAAAAACTCGTCTTGCCACGCGTAGATGCGGTGTTCCTGCACCAAGTGCAGCACGGGCAGGAGGTATTTGGCAACCTGCTCCGTGTTTTTTTCCTGAAGCAGTTCCGTGAAGCGGACTATTCCTCCGGCGTCCTTAAGTTCGCCGATTTGGTTGAAAACGTATTCCATGCGCTGGTCCATTTCCTCTTTCGGCACTTCGAACAGGAGCGCTGGAAGGAAGCTTTTCGAAGAATAAGTTTGTTTTTTGCCTTTCCTGATTACTTGTTCAAGCGAACTCACCAGCTCGTCGAGCGTAACTCTTCTGCGGCGCGGCCTGTTGGCCCGGAAAACAAGCTCTGGAAGCACTTCGTTCTGCAGTATGGGTTCCTCGTATACTTCTTCTTCAGCAACCCAAAGGTCCTCTGCCTTGAAACGGAGCAGCAGCGAAGCAGCTAGTATGACATTTGCAGGAACCCTCAAGTCCAAGGCTTCCATTTCCTTGAGTTTCTCCATGTATTTGGTTGCAACCAAGCCGACGTCGATGTCCCAAGGGTCCATCTGCTCGGAAGCTACCAGCTGGGTGAGCATTTCCTTCCACGTGGGTTGGACTACGAAGTTCACTATGTCCATTCTTGAGCGCCTCAACTGGTCACTTGTCCTATAACGTTTTCCGCGTATAAAAACGCTTGTTTTTGCCTCTGGAAACGCGTTCGCCTGTTTTTATGCCTGCTCGAAAGTTCTATAAGCCAAAACGCTTTCACTTGTTCGGGTTATTTGCGGTGGTAGAGAACCATAAGAAAAACGGGCAGTCTCATCTGCTCAAGATCATGAACGCGCGCGTGCCGACCATCGGGACTGGCAAGACTGTAGCTGACGTTTTTTCAGTGTTGAAAAAAGGCGGCAAGTCCTTCGAGGTCGTAGATTACGTTTACGTTATTGGAAAAAACGGAAAGCTTGTCGGCGTTTTTTCGATAAAGGATGTCTTCAGGTATCCGAAGGACACGCCGGTTGAAAAGTTCATGCAGACGAAACTGGTTGCTGTTTCCCCGGATGCCAGCTCGGGTTTCACTGCCCATTTGGCGTTGAAACACCAGTTGTCTTCGGTGCCTGTTGTAAAATCTGGAACACTTCTCGGAGTTGTTTCGCCAAAGGAGGTCATGCACCTGTTGAACAAGTCCTTGAGGAAGGATTTCTTCCATTTTGCGGGAATCCACAGGTCGCACCTGGAATATGAAAATACCATGACCGTTCCCCTGTTTGAAAGCTTGGTGCACCGGACGCCTTGGCTCTTCATCGGGCTGCTCGGGATACTTCTTACTGCCGCGTTCATAGGAATATTCGAGAAAATGCTCGAGAAACACGTGATGCTGGCTTTTTTCATTCCTACGATAGTCTACCTGAGTGATGCGCTCGGCACGCAGATCCAGACCCTTTTCATACGCGACCTGGCGGTCATGGGCAAGGAACTGAGTTTAAAGCGCTATCTCTTGAGACAGATGTTGATAGGTTTTTTGATTGCCTTAGTCATCGCGGCAATAATGTTCCTTGTTGTTTCGATTTTTTGGTCGCAGTCGCATTTGGCGTTCGTAATCAGCTTGGCCGCTTTTGCGACCCTTGTCTTCACGAGTTTTACCGCACTCATGATTACCACCATAATAGAGAGGCTTGGCTACGACCCTGCTCTTGGCGGCGGGCCCTTTGCAACCGTAATATCCGATGCGACTTCAATAGTTGTGTACTTTGTTGTTGCCTCTTTGCTTCTTTGACTTGTTTATCCTGACGGGCACCATCGCGGGGGCTAGTCGTGTACTTTGTTGTTGCCTCTTTGCTTCTTTGACGGCCATCAAAACGGTCAGAATTGCGGTTCGCGTCCTCTTCCCTGGCCCGCCATAAATTCCCCCTCCTAAGGCTAAAGCCCGAAGTGTCCTCCAGATCCGGAAGTCTTAAATCCGTCCTTCCCAAAATTTTTCTCATGAAAGCGTCAGTCATAGTGGCAGCGCTCAACGAAGAGAGGGCGTTGGCCAGTTGCCTTAAATCCATACGGGCGCAGTCGCTCCAGCCTTTCGAGGTCATAGTGGCGGACGGCAACAGTGAAGACAACACGAGGAGCGTAGCTGCAAGGTTCGCGGACAAGGTGGTGGTGGAAAAGCACCGGACCATTTCAGCCGGAAGGCAGAAAGGCTCGGACGCAGCTGTAGGCGAAGTGCTTGTTTTCGCGGACGCCGACACTCATTATCCTCGCCATTGGCTTTCTTCCCTTTTGTCGCCTTTCTCCAGAAGCGAAGTTATATGCACGCAAGGCAAGCTTTTGGTTCAGGACGCAACTTTCCTGGAGCACTTTGTTGCGGACCATGTTGCGCCCTGGTATTTCAAGGCTGCGCTTAAGCTGGGTTTCCCAAGCGGAGCAGGCTCCAACTTGGCTGTCCGCTCGGATGCTTTCCGCAAGGCAGGAGGTTTCAACAGGGAACTCGTTACTGCAGAGGACATCGACTTGCAGAAGCGCCTGCTTCCTTTGGGCGAGAACGTTTTCGTTGATGAAGCGGTTGCTTTCATTTCGCCCCGCCGCTTCCGCGAGTGGGGTTACCGCAAGTACGTAGGCTTCCACATGAAGAACATGGTCCGCTTCGCTAGGGGCAAGGAGACCAAGAAACACTACGAGCCGGTACGGTGAAAAAAGCTTAAATACCCATACGGCCAATATGATATCCAGTAATCCCCTATTTTAGAAGATTATTATGGCTGATTTTAGCGAACAACGCTTGAAGGGCACTACGACCGTAGGAGTAACCTTCAAGGACGGAGTGGTTTTGGCTGCTGACAAGCGCGCCACCATGTCGCAGTTCATAGCAAGCAAGGACGTGATGAAGATTCACCAGATAGCAGACAAGATGGCGATGACTCTTGCCGGAAGCGTCGGCGACGCCCAGACTCTCGTGCGCGTAATGCGCGCGGAGCTGGAGCTCTACAAGTACGCCAAGGGCGGAGACTTGAGCGTCCAAGGCGCAGCCACATTGTTATCGAACGTGCTTCAGGGCAACAAGTACTTTCCCTACTTCGTTCAGCTCATAATAGCGGGATACGATTCCGCGCCGAGGCTGTTCGACCTCGACCCATTCGGCGGGTTGATGGAAGAAGAGTACGTTTCAACTGGTTCCGGCAGCGTTACTGCCTACGGTTATTTGGACGCGAACTACAAGAACGGAATGTCCGAAGAGGAGGCTGTGCGGCTGGCTTTGAGCGCCGTCCGGGCAGCAATCAAGAGGGATTCCGCGACTGGCGAGGGTGTTGACGTTATAATAGTAACGAAGAATGGTCTAAAGCGCCTGCCAGCTAGCCCGGTTTCATAGGCCGTAAAGCAAAAAGAATTTGAACGCAATTTTCAGTTGTCACACGAGTAGTGACTTTTTTTATGGACGTAAAACAGATGCAGGAGGCAATCGCTGGAGTATTGCCCCCTGAATGTGAACTGACCAAGGTCGAGCTCGAAGGCCCGCAGGTAGTAGTGTACGTGAAGAACATCCAGGCGTTCTATTCCGACGAGAACCTAATCACCAAAATAGCCTCCAAAGTGAGGAAGAAAGTGCTTTTGCGGGTTGACGCGTCCGAGCTTACCCCGCCCACCAAGTCCCTTGCCAGGATAAAGGAGCTGATTCCGGAGGACGCGGGGGTGCAGGACGTCAAGTTCGACCCCATATTCAACGAGATAGTCATTGAAGCGCTGAAACCCGGCTTGGTGATAGGCAAGGGCGGAACTGTTTTGAAGCAGATTGTATTGAACACGGGATGGTCGCCCCGCGTGCTCAGGGCGCCCACTTCGCCGAGCGAAATAGAGAAGGCCATAAGGAACTCTCTCTTGGTCGCTTCCGAAGAGCGGAAAAAGTTCCTGAACTCCCTGGGCAAGAAGATGACGTTGAATTCCGGTTCTTCGTGCGACTGGATAAAAATCACGATGTTGGGAGGTTTCAAGGAAGTCGGCCGCACTTGCATGCTCGTGCAGACGCCGAGGAGCAACGTGCTCGTTGATTGCGGCATGAACACCGACACTTCCGACCCCGCGCGTGCTTATCCCTACCTTACTGCAATGAACCTTGCGTTGGAGCAGCTTGACGCGGTCATTCTTTCGCACGCACACCTGGACCACTGCGGTTTCGTTCCTTACTTGTACGCTTACGGCTACGACGGCCCGGTGTATTGTACGCCGCCTACGCGCGACTTGGCCATCCTGTTGCAGCAGGACTGCCTGAACGTCATGAACTCCGAAGGCAAGGGCTGTCCTTTCGGGGAGAAGGACATCAAAAAACAATTGAACCACTTCATCGTCCGCGACTACGGCGAGGTCACGGACGTGACGCCTGAAATCCGGTTCACTTTCCAGAACGCAGGCCACATACTCGGCTCCTCGCTCGTGCACCTGCACATAGGCGAGGGTCTGCACAACCTTGTTTTCACCGGAGACCTGAAGTACGGCCGCACAAGCCTGCTCGACCCTGCTGACACGCGCTTCCCGCGCATTGAAACGCTCATAATAGAGAGCACTTACGGCGGGCGCAAGGACCTGCTGCCGTGGTTCAACGACTGCGAGGCGCGCTTGATCCAGCTGATACACGAGACCATAGCCCAAAGAGGCAAGGTGCTCATCCCGGTTTTCGCTGTCGGCCGCGCGCAGGAGATAATGATAAGTCTCGAGCAGAAGCTTTCCGCTGAAAACGTGCCTGTTTACATAGACGGCATGAGCAAGGAGGCCTCCGCTATTCACACCGTTTACCCGGAGTATTTGAAGAGGAACATCCAGCGCCGAATTTTGCAGAACAATTCGCCTTTCGACAACCCGATGTTCAAGCACGTGGTTTCAAAAGAACGCAAGAGCATAGCTGAAAGCGAGGAAGCGTGCGTTGTTCTGGCGCCTTCAGGCATGTTGTCCGGAGGCACGTCAGTAGAGTTCCTGAAGATGATGGCGAACGACCCGAAGAACTCGCTGATTTTCGTCGGTTACCAGGGCGCCATGACTCTCGGCCGCCGCATACAGGCAGGCGAGCGGGACGTGCCCATGTTGAACGAGAAGCAGAAGCTTGACTCGCTTAAAATCAACATGCAGGTCCACACTGTTGAGGGCTTTTCAGGGCACTCCGACCGTTCCCAGCTTATGGCCTTTGTCCGCAACCTGCGCCCGCACCCGCAGAGAATTCTGACCATGCACGGCGATGAGAACAAGACCGACGACTTGGCGCGCAGCCTCAGCCACATGATGAGAGTCGAGGCCCGCGGCCCGATGAATCTGGATACTGTCAGGCTTCGCTAGTTCTTTTGATTCGCTGACCTATTTCAAGGAAGGGTAGAGGCGACTCGAGTAGGGAAACAGGTTTCTTTATAGGGGTCTTGGATACTGTCAGGCTGCGCTGATTTTTTTGTTCGTGCGCTCTTAGAAAACGAAAACGGGCAAAGAGAAACAAAAAG
>JACROM010000045.1 GCA_016214445.1 Microcaldota archaeon | reverse complement strand
GGGTAGTTGGTTCTTTTTTCGTCCGGACGGAGAAAGACCAATCTACCTACTGTATTGGAGACGAAAAATTTTTCGGTTGGGGACTGCACACGGTTTTTATGTGCTGGCTTTAAAAGCAGAAGTCACTCATTGGTAACCCTCCATTCATCATTTCAAGTAAACTTCGCCCCAGTGCTTGTCGTAAACGCGGAAATCCTCCGATGTCGTGTCTTTCTTAATGCGCTCGAACTGGCTCGCCTTAGCATCCATCTCATCCGCGTAGTAGACTAGGATGGCTTCGACGAACATCGGCTCCTTGGGCGCGCCGTTCTCGTGCTCGCCGTGGTGCGCCAAAATCATGTGCGACAACTTCATCAACGTGTGGGCGTCCAAGCCTACGGCTCTTGCTTTCTCGCGCACCAATTCCTCGCCAATCACGGTGTGGCCGCGTAGCATGCCTTCTTCGCCGACCTTGATGCTCGTCGTAACCTCGAACTCCCTTATTTTGCCGACGTCATGCAACAACGCGCCGGCAGTAAGCAAGTCCAAGTCGACGTCGTAATTTTTGGCGGCCTCGCGCGCGGTCAAAGCAACTGCCAGCGAGTGCTCCAGCAAACCACCCAACCAAGCGTGGTGCAAGAACATGGCGGCCGGAGCATGCTTGAATTCCTTCGCGAACCCGTCGTCCTTGAAAAAGGCGTCCAGCAAGGCGCGGAGGCCGTCGTGTTTGACGCCGTCCACCAACTCCAGCAAGCGCGAGTACAACTCGTCCACGTTTTTGTTGCTTACCGGCAGGAAGTCGGACAAGTCGAAGTCTCTGGTTGGAGTAACGGAGCCTTTGCCTTCGTTGACGTCGATTTTCTTCCTATCCTTGTAAGTGCTGACGAAGCCCTGCACACGCACCACGTCGCCTTCCTTGAACGAGTCGTGGACTGCTTGGACGGAGCCTTGCTTTTGTCCTCCCCAAAAGCTTACCTCGAGTTCGCCGGTTTTGTCTGCCGCGCCGAACGAGAACCTCCACCCGTTTGCGTACTGGACGACTGCTCGCTTGTATTTGACGCTGAACAACGAGTCTACGGGGTTTCCTGTTTCGAGTTCTTCAACGAATTTTTTCATGTAATCGCCTCATTACGCCGGGGACGAGATTTGAACTCGTAAGGTCCGAAGACCACTAGATAACCCAGGTCCTTTCTTCGGTTGAAGTTTCTTCCCAAGAAAGGTCGCTCGAATCCAGTTCCTTGTTCTTGTAGAACAAAGAAAGTCTAGCGCGATACCGGATTCTGCCACCCCGGCAGTACTGGAATAATTGTTGAAAGAAGATAATTAAAGGGCTTTGTTTGATTCGCGCACAAGTTCAGGAGGACGATTCTTGCACTCGAAGATTTAGGGTGCACGGATACAAGAAGCAAAGCCAGACCTACAAGAAGAGGAACCGCAGAACTTTTCCGTGGAAACACGGGTGACTACATTTTAACCGGAGTAGTCACCTTTTCCCCAGCATCCTCTTCAGGCTCCGGTATTCCTTGAGCATCAATTCAACGGTAGGGCGCAGGTTGTGCCCGTTCTCGTATGCCTGCAGGGCGGCATAGTATTCACGCCGGTTCTCAAGCTCTATATTCAAAGGCGGCAGGTTATGCTTCAGGAGGACGTTATTCAGGAGAAGCCTCCCGACTCGGCCGTTGCCGTCCTGGAAAGGATGGATGTTCTCGAACTGGTTGTGCACTACCGCCGCCAAAACAACCGGAGAATAGCGCTTCCTGTTCTTGGCGTACCACTTGGCAAGCTTCGACAGCAGGCGCCGGACATGAGTTGACGGCGCGCCCCTGTGGACTACGCGGCCAAACTGGTCTGCCACGACCACCTCGACGCCTTTGGCCCGCAGTTTTCCGGCAAAAGGCTTGGAATTCTCGAACACAATCCTATGGAGCTCCAGAATCAATGGCAGTGAAACATGCTCTTTGGTTTTCCGGATGAAATCAACGGCGTTGGCGACCCCGTAAGTCTCCGAAATGTCGCCCTTGGGCTTGTCCGGCCACTTGTCCTTTTCCAGTATATCGTCCACTTCCTTCGAATCAACGCTCGATCCCTCGATTGCATTGGTGTCGTAAGTGAACGCTTCGGTGAATTGTCTCCAGTCTTCCTCGGAAAGGTGCGCTATTTTTGGCAGGGCTTTGGCTTCAAGGGTTTTCAGCTCGGCAATTTCCTTTTCCGACAAAACCGCCTCGAACGGGTCGGAAATGCGCCTGCTTGCGCCTGTCCGCTCAGCCAACTTCGCCTCGGCGATATTCCGCTCGGCCACGAGCTCCGCGGCAGACAAATCTACACCAAGATAAACCCTGTTTTTAAGGACCTTCCCGTCTCTCCGGTAGGACTGGGCAAGATAATATTTCCTTTTGCGGCCGACCTTGCGGATTTCAACATGCATGGAGCGACTAGGTGACTACAATATATAAATATTCTGGTCAAAGGTGACTACTTATCCAAGATGGCTTGGAGGAAGCTATAAGGGGTTTGGTGAGGGAAGAAAAATCATTTTGACAGGCCGTGTTTTTTGGCTATCGAATGATTAACCTTCCGAGCCAAAAGCGCAGCATCCCTTTCAGTAAGCTTGCTCTTTGAGGCAAGTTCATTCAAAGATTGCATCGATTTGCCGCGCTTTATTGCCTTCTTCAGGTTCTGGTTCGGTTCGTGGATCCAGGTTATGCCGCGGGAAGTGAAGACAATCTTGTTGCTCTGCTCAAGGTATTCAAGGACCACCTTGAGCGTGTTGTGGTTCACTTGCCTCGGCAACAGGCGTTTCAGTTCCGCGACGCTCAGGAGCGAATCCGCGTTCTTGAGCGCCTTCTCGACCATCACAACCGTGTTGAGAGTGGGCGAATGCTCGTACTGCACCTGAATTGCTTTTACCAAACCATCACCATTAGTTATTAACTAATAACTAATTGATATTAAGCCATATTTAACCTTTTTGGTTGTCTGCAAGAAGGTCGGAAACTGAAGAAATGAACCTTGGGGAGAAAAAAGTTATCCTCAACTCCAACTGGATGGTGAAAACGCCTACAGAGGGGAAACGGCAACCGCAGACGGAGCTTGCTAAAACTACCGCCAACCAAGGAATTTTTTAAGTACGGAACCACACAAGGACGTACATGGACATCGTCGATTCGTTAAAGTCGCGGAAAATATTTCGGACCGAGAACCCGAGGGTGCGCGAACGCGCCGAAGAACTATTGCTGGCAGGCGTGCCGACCGGCCAAGTTTCAAAAATAATATTGAACGAGTTCAGAGCGAGGATGACGTCCGACAACCTCCGAATGATGAGAAACAGGCTGCCGGGATACGAGAAAAAACCCGCGAGCACTAAATGGCCAGACGAGGCCCGCACCGAATTGCAGGAACTCGCACGACAGGGGGAAAAGACATCAAAAGAAATGGCCGAAATTCTGTCGCCGAAATACAGGGAACGGATGGGGCGAGAAATAACCAAGAACGCAGTTGACCACCAGCGCAAGAAAATGCTGACAGAAGCTGCCATGAAGCCGAAAGCGCACGAACTGGCTGTAAAATCAGAACGCGATTCCGCGAAGAGCATCCAAAAAGGTGCGGAAAAGGTGGATTGGACCGCTGAAATGATACGCGAGCTGTTGTTGTGCAAAAAGCGGGGGATAACCGAGAAAAAAACCGCGAAGAAGATAAGCAAAAAAAGCGGATTAACCGTGACCAGCAAAATGGTAAACGGCATGACCCGCAGGCTGAGGAAAATACGGCCGCTCCTCGAGAATGACGGTGAAAAATTTTGGAAGGATGCAAAGGCGCACTTTCTCGTCCACGGCACCCTTGTCTAATGTGACCTTGGCAGGGCAGGCCGAGCGGACCTGGCATTGGCTAAAAAATGTTTTGGCGGCCGAACAGAAGTGATAAAAACCATAGGTGAAACACTGAGCGAAACTGAAAAACACAAGGTATTCAGGTCCGCAATCAAGCACGCTTTCATCAAGGCGAGGTTTCCGCCTGGAAACAGCGAATTTTTCCGCTTCCGCTTCGGCCTCGGAAACAAACCACCCGAAACCGTCGGAAAAGCAGTTAAAAAACTTAACCTAAAAGGCATACGCGTTACCTCCCCGAAAGGCAAACTGCGTTTCTAGGCAAAAAATGTCAAATTTACCTCGTAAAAAGGCAAAAAATAGAGCAATGCACAAAAAAGTACATTTCCCTCTGAAAATGCCTACAAAACTAACCGGATACCAAAGAAAGAAACAACGGAAACTGCCAGGCACATCAACAGGCTTTTAAACCAGTCCGGGAAGAATAAGTAAAGCGCGGGTAAGGGGTTAGTTTTCTAGGCAAAAAATGTCAAATTTACCTCGTAAAAAGGCAAAAAATAGAGCAATGCACAAAAAAGTACATTTCCCTCTGAAAATGCCTACAAAACTAACCGGATACAAGCGTGGTTTGAACATGGCTGGAACTGAAGCGCGATGGAACTTCGGCTATAGCTTCAGCTTTGGCTATTAACAAGCTTAAAAAACCGCGCGGGCTCTTTCTGTTTTTGTTGTTTGGCGTTGAGGCCCAGAACGCAGTTTGCGCGGCAGTGAACGGGTGAAGGAAATGATCGTAGTATTCGAAGAAGCTTTTTGCTGCGGCAAAAACCTTGGAAAAAGGAGGGACTAAACAATGATTGTCGTATTCGAAGAGAATGCAACTAAAGAACAAATAGACAAGGTGTTCGAACGGTTACAGGAGTGGGGTTTCACCCCTGTTCTCCAGCACGGCGAGCAAACTAGCATAGCCATTACAGGCGACTCTTCGGCGCTAAAGACGGAAACGTTGGAAGCGTTCGACGGCGTGATGAAGGCAGTAAGGCTGCACAAGCCTTACAAGCTTGTAGCGAAGGAGTTCCGGCCCGAGGGCACGGTAATAGAGATGGAAGGCGGGGTGAAAATCGGCGGAAAGGATTTCGCAGTAATCGCCGGACCGTGCAGCGTGGAAGAAGAAGAGCAGTACGTAGAAACAGCTCATTTGGTGAAGAAAACCGGATGCAGGATATTGAGGGCGGCTGTTTTCAAGCCGAGAACATCCCCTTACGATTTCCAGGGAGTGGGAGAAAAGGGTTTGCCGTGGCTGAAGAGGGTCAAGGACGAAACAGGATTGCTTCTCTGCACGGAGGTGATGGACCCGAAATCCATTTGCAAGGTGGAAAAGCACGTGGACATGTACCAGGTGGGAGCGAGGAACATGCAGAACTACGACCTTTTGAGGGCGTTGGGCAAGTCAGGGAAACCTGTCCTGCTGAAACGCGGGTTGTCAGGCATGATAAAGGAAATGCTCCTTGCAGCGGAATACATTATGTCTTCTGGCAACCACGACGTGATAATGTGCGAGCGGGGCATAAGGACTTACGAGACAGCTACAAGGTTCACTTTGGACATCTCGGCTGTGCCGGTTCTGAACCAAATGACGCATTTGCCGGTCATAGTGGACCCGTCGCACCCAGCAGGAAAGAGGGCGTACGTGAACGCTTTGGCGAAGGCTGGCGTGGCAGTTGGAGCTGATGGTTTGATTGTGGAAGTGCACAAAGACCCGGAGAGGGCGTGGTCGGACGGCCCGCAACAGCTCACTTTCGAACAGTTTGAACAGTTAATGAAGGAGCTGGAACCAATAGTGAATGTCATGGGAAAGAAGCTGAACGGACGAACCCCACCGCAAAAAGGAGGGGGCGAGGCGAGCGGTTGGAAGCGATGATTTCAAGGAAATCATCGCAAAGCTCCGTTGCCAGGGGGAACCAAATGTGCCCCCGGGGCGACCGAGCAATTCGAACAATTGATGAAGGAGCTCGAACCAATAGTAAACGTGATGGGCAAAAAGTTGAACGGAAGGGAAAGAAAAAACTGAAATGAAAAAAGGAAGAAAAAAACTGAAAGAAAAACAATGGAACGAAGTGAAAATGGAATGGAAAAAATTCGCGTGAACGCCTTGAGGCCGTACGACGTCTTGGTTGGCGCTGGAGTCCTTGGCAATCTTGGCAAGGACAAAAGGTCGATAGTGATAACCCAGCCAGGAGCGCGGGCAGTGGCGGAAAAAGTGAGAAACGCCATAGGGGCGAAGTGGCTGTACGAGCTGCCGGACGGCGAGAAAGCGAAGACACTTGAAGAGGTAAGGAAGCTTTACGAGTTCGCCCTTTCCAACGGGATTGAGCGGAAGGACAAAGTTTACGCTGTCGGCGGAGGCTGCGCGGGTGACGCTGCAGGGTTTTTTGCCGCTACTTACATGCGCGGAATGCCGCTGGTGCACGTGCCAACAACGATTTTGGCGCAAGTGGATTCTGGAATCGGCGGAAAGGTGGGAGTGAACTTCGGAGGAGCGAAAAACATAGTCGGCGCAATCTACCAGCCGGAAGCAGTCTACATGGATATCTCTGTTCTCGCGGGTTTGCCGGAGAAGCACTTGAGGAACGGTTTGGCGGAAGCGATAAAGTACGGCCTGATTCTGGACGCGGGTTTTTTCGGTTATTTGGAGAAGAATGTCGGGAAAGCGCTTGCAAAGGACGAAAAAGTTTTGGAAAAGATAGTCGCGGATAGCGTGAGGGCCAAGGCAAAAGTGGTGGAGAAGGACGAGTTCGAATCAGGCGAGAGGATGAAACTGAACTACGGCCACACAATCGGCCACGGAATAGAGGCGGTTACGGGAATGCTGCACGGCGAAGCCATAGCAATAGGAATGGCTGCTGAAATCCTGGTCGCGAAGAAGAAAGGTTTGGTTTCGGAGAGCGAAGTGGAGAGGCAAAACAAGCTGTTGGAAAAAACAGGTTTGCCTTTGAAGGCTAAAGCTTCGCTCAAGGAAGTTATGGCGAAAATCAAGAGCGACAAAAAACGCTCGCAAGGAAAAGCAAGGATGGTTTTGCTGGAAGGAATAGGGAAGAGCAAGGTGGAAGAAGTCGAGGACGCGGAAATTGAAGAGGTCTTGAGGGAAGTGCTGGAATAAGCCGCAGAGGATTTGGGCGGATTAAAGAAGTTTTGATGAACAGGCGGGAATAGGTTTTGAAGGGAATGGAAGGAAACGGGAAAGCTTTGGAAGTTGGGGTAGTTTCGAGAGAGTGGAAAAATGATGATTGTGGTTCCTGTTGCTTGCGCGACTGCGGAAGAGGCGGAAAGGCAGATAGAAAACGCGAAGGAAGCGGATGCAGTTGAGCTGAGGCTGGACGCGTTTGGAAAGATTTCAGCCGGAGAAATCAAGGCGTTGGTGAAAATGAAGAAGTGCATTGTCACGAACAGGCGGAAGGAAGAAGGAGGAGGAATGAAGGAACAGGAAGAAGAGGAAAGAATCAGTTTGCTGTTGGGCGCGATTGAAGCGGGGCCGTTCGCGGTTGATGTCGAACTGGCAACTGCAAGCGGATTGAGGCAAAAGGTGGAAAAGAAGGCCAAAGAGAAAGGGGTTAAAGTGATATTGTCGTTTCATGATTTTGAGGGGACGCCGGGCGGTTTGGAGGAAATGGTTGAGGAGATGTTGAAAGAAGCGGATTTCGCTAAAATC
>JACROM010000044.1 GCA_016214445.1 Microcaldota archaeon | reverse complement strand
GGATTGGTGAAGACAAGAACAGGGTTGGTTGGACGGTTGCTCAACGCCGGGACGACCGTATTGATACTGCGGTTTATTGCACTGGGACGTGGCATAATTTGTTGTGGCTAAAGGAAACCTGATTTTTGTCCCACAGCCCCAACCAAACCAACGCTTATCAGCGCCAATTTGCGATTCCGAATTCTCCCGCCGGTAATACTCCTCCAAATATGCAGGCGTATTCAACACGAATTCTGCCATCCGCCGCTTCCACGCCCAACTCCCTTTCACCGTCGCATTCTTCTTCGGCAACACGAAAACTTTGACCTTCGAACCCAATTTTCCTACGTCAGACGGGTTGCTGTAATACTTGTCCAGCCGCATGCTGGACAACGTCAAACCCAACGCAGAAAACATCGCCATGGCTCGTTCGTACGCCTGTTTTTCGCTCTTGAAACTCAAACCAAACGCAACGTACAATTTCGTGTTCAAGTCCAGCAACTTGAACGAGTACACGAATGCCTTCTTCGTATCTGCATCCGCTTCCTTGACTTCGTCCTCGCGTTTTTTCACTTCAGACGAATAATGCTGACTGATTTGCAACGAGTAACCCGTACCATCGCCCGAGGCGTCCACGCTCTGGACGCCTCGGCGCTTGAGAATCAAGACGTGCAAATTATGCAACGCCATTTCCACTTCAGGATCCGAGTACAAACGTTCCACGCCTTTGTAACTGATTTCCACGTCCGTTAGGAGGCAGAACAGGTCTAGCATGGCTTCCATGTTTCGGTTGCTCTTGTCAAACAATTCTTTGGTGAGAATAAGGATTACTTTCTGCTTTAGCGACAGTTCCGGAACGCGGCCGGCGCTGCGTTCAACGTGAAGCGTTGAAACCGCCTCGTCAATCAATGGTTCCAGGTTGCGGATGGCGTACTTTAAACGAGCAGCGAGGCGCTGCTCGTACGTTCTCCAGTCCCTTTGTTTTTCTGGGTGGTTTTTCTTGTATTCGTCGAGGAGAAAGTCTTCGATGTCCCGGATTCTTTCTCGTATGTCTTTCGTGCGTAATTGCATGAATAATCGTACGACCGCAAAGTATATAAGGATATCCATGGATATACCATAATGGTTCGTAAGATAACGGGCGTACGTGATTATCGTGAAAGGCTAGGCGTTTGAATTTTGTCCCACATCCGTTGACGTAGGAAAAGATGCAAAGATAACTCTTGTGGATAATTTTTTTCTCCCCAAGGTTTTTCTTCATTCTTTTTCCGCATGCTTCCGATGAAACCAAACTGCTTCAGAGAGAATGCTATGGATAAGTTTATTAATACTGGACTTAACTATAGTGGCATGCAGAAAACGGAAGTGGTGCATTTCCCGCGCTTGGACACCGTTTTGCTCGTAGAGGAGGCAATCAGGAAAGTCCCGAGCGAAATGACGAGGACCGCGCTTTACAGGGCGTTGGGCGGGCGGGTGATGTACCAGACGCTGAAGGTCATCTTGGACTATCTTGAACAAAGCAACAAGATCACCTTCGCAGGCGACCGCATAGTGTGGGTTTTCTCGAACAGGAAGCTGGAAAAAGCGGTTTCTCGGGGAAGAAAATACTGAATGCGCTTGGACGTAAGGAGCGTTCCTGAATTTGACTTGCAGTATGATGAGCTCATGGAATCCGCGCAGAACAACTGCTCGAGCAGGATTCTTTTCAAAAAGCTGCTCAAGGCAATCGAAAAACTCAAGTATGATTTCAAGGCCGGAGAGCACATTTCAAAGGAGAAAATACCCGTTTACTATAAGCAGAAGTACGGCGTTGAAAATTTGTGGAAGCTAAATTTGGACCAAGACTATGGGCTTGTTTACGCGATTCGCGGAACTGAAAATGAAGTGACGTCCGTTCTTTTGGAGTTTTTCGACCACAAGGAATACGAAAGGCGTTTTGGTTATAAGTGACTTCCAGTAAATCCGCGGGTTTCCCGTCTTTTTTCAGATTTTTAGTACGATTAGATAGGTTATTACACTCGGACGCCTACAATATGTTGTCGTGATTTGTAGTGGGCTATGTTAAGAACCGTAAGAAGAAAGACCAGAACCCCAAGTGCAGATGGGGCTCGTAGGAAGTTTGATTAAAGGTAAGGGGTTAGTTTTCTAGGCAAAAAATGTCAAATTTACCTCGTAAAAAGGCAAAAAATAGAGCAATGCACAAAAAAGTACATTTCCCTCTGAAAATGCCTACAAAACTAACCGGATACGATTAAAGCTTTTGTGTTTTTTTCAGCGCGCTAATCCTGATTATGTTTCAGTAAATCCTTTCCAGCAGCCGCGCCACCCTTTCACGGGTGACGGGCAAGACGTCGTGCTTGCATTCAACGTAGTCGATGCGCGAAGCAAGCTTCGCGAGGTCCTCCTTCTTCACGCCGATTTCCTTGAGCGAAGTGGGTGCGCCAACCGACTTCATGAGTTCAAGTGTTTTTTTCTTCACGTTCCCTCCCAACACGGACTCTATCCGCTTTATTTTTTCTTCAGCAGATTTTTTGTTTTCCTCCATGATGTGCGGAAGCGTAAGCGCGCACGCGAAGCCGTGCGGGACGCCATAATCAAGGGTGAAAGCGTAGGAAATCTTGTGGACAGCCGTGGTGCCGGTCTGGTCGAACGCCAAACCCGCAAACATGACTCCGAGAAAAACGTCATCCCTCGCTTTTTTGTCGCCTTTCACCGAAGCAGGCAGGCGCTTGGAAATGATTGAAATAGCTTTGAGGGCGTTGTTTTCCGAAATCGGGTTGTTTTCCACGTTTACTATGCTCTCGAGGCAGTGGGAGAAAGCATCCAAACCTGTAGAAGCAGCCAAAGCTGGCGGCATGCCGTAAGAAAGTGAAGGGTCCTCTATTGCCGCGAAAGAGTATAGGGCTTCGCCGCCCAAGGCTTTTTTCTGGTTTTTCCGTTCGTCGGTTATTACGGAATACCTGCTTATCTCGCTTGAAGTGCCTGCAGTAGTGGGAACGCAGATGCACGGTAGAGGTTTTTTCGTGAACTCCTTCCCGTCCAAATAATCGTAAGTCTTGCCGCAATTCGTAACCAAGGCGGCAGCGGCCTTGGCTGCGTCCATTACGCTGCCTCCGCCTATAGCAACAATGCAGTCCTTTCCTTCCGCTGCCGAGGCAATCTCGTCCACCTGTTTTGCAGGGGAGTTCGGGTTGACGTCGATATAGCAGGCATGGCTTTTGGAGAGCTCCATGGTTACGGGGAGGTTTTTGGTTGCCCGCGCGCCGCATACAACGAGCGCCTCGGAGAAATTGTTTTCTTCCAGCAACTCTTCCGTTTTCTGCAACGCATCGGAACCGTAGAAAATCCGGGAAGGGTTGAAGTAGGAGAATTTCATGTTTGAACACTCTGTGTTTATCTGTTCCGCTTCCTTTTTACTCTTTCTTTTCGTGTGGCGTTTTTTCTCCACTCGGCAGTTTCAAGGCTCCCCGGACAGTTTTTCAAGGAAGTCCTTGGCGGTTGCGGCGTTTGGTTTCAGCGTCTGGGCCGCGCATGGAACGGACCCGGTTGAGTTCGCCGGAAAAATCCGGTAAAAAGGGAGCTTTTTATTATAATGGCGCTATTTTACCTTACGATGTCTGCTTTGAAAACAAGGGGTATGTTCGGCTCTTTTTACCTCAATTTGGTCATCGCCGCGTTGCTTTTTGTAGGTCTTTTCCTCGGCTCTGCGAATTTTTTGGGCGCGGATACAGTAGGCGGCCGCCTCCTGTGCTCCGTTGTCGAGTGCCGCGATAATTTTGTTCCCTTGAGCGGAGCGAATTTCGCGGAGGACGCTTACCGGAGCGTTTTGGAGCCCTTGAGTGAAAAGGACGGCGTTTTCCTTCCTTTTCCTTCGAGCGAGAGGCTTGAGTTGGCGTTCGCGGACGGAACAACCATCATACCAGAAAAGCATTACATTGACAACGTCTCCTTGATGTTGGATTGGAGTTTGGTCGAGTCGACCCCTATTCCGACGCCTGCGCTTGAGCCAACGCCTATCGCTACAGTAGAGCCGTCTGTTTTGCCGACACTTGAAGCAACAGCGACGTTGGATGCAACTGCCCCGTTGACTCCGACACCTGAAGCAGACACTACCTCATCTGATGCCAACGCAACAACGCCTGCCCCTGAAGCAAACGCTACTGCCTCGGGGTCTAATGCAACTGCAACGCCTACCGCCGAGCCGACTGTTGTTTCTGCAATCGAATCTAATGTTACTGCAACTCAGTTGCCGACAGCTGAAGCGACTGCTTCACCTTCACCTGAAGCAAATGCAACCATTACTCCTTCGCCTTCTCCCGCTTCGTCTCCAACACCAACCCCTTCGCCTGAACAAAACGCGTCAGTAACTCTTTCGTCTTCACTACTTCGTTTCGACTCTTTAACAAGCGAGGTGGTGGTGAGCGCGTGGAACGGCGAAACATTTGAGCAGGTGTGCGTTCTGGATGTTTCAGGCTCCACCGGCGACTGCGTCCTTACTGGGTTCTACCAGAAGTACCCGCTGTTGTTGAAGGAACCCAAGCTTCAGTTGTCCTTTTCTTCCTCGGGCGCGGAATTGCTTGTTGACGCGGCCAAGTTCGTCATAACCTCGTTGCCTGTTCAGGAGCCGCAAGTCAACGTGACCAAAACCAAGGAGGACTTCAAGTTCGAGGCGATAATAGACTCGGTTGAAAGGCAGGAGAATGACCTTGTTGTTTTATTCCACCACAATTCAAAACAGGAGCAGCCCATATTCGTGAAAGGCAAGGTTGATTATTTCCTGAGCAGGAACAGTTCAGTTGGCGGGGAGAATGTTTCCTTACGGATTTACAATTATTCGGACGAGTTCTTCAAGTTGAGGATAGGTTCGAGGAGCGAGGTGTTCGCTTTCGGCGAGTCCGAGCAGGTGTCGTTCACTCCCGGAGTAACTGACGCGCAGGGCAATTCGAGGGAAGCGGCTGTGACCGTGCGCGAGTCAGAAACTTCGTCAGTTGAGTTGGCCGGTTCGGTTTCCTCGCAAGTTTCGCTTGAGCAGGGCGAGTATGATGTGACTCTTGACCTGCAGGGCGCGCCTGTCGAGAAAATCGTTCTGGAAAGGGCTGCTGTGTTCGGGGATTCGAACGAAATAATACGCGTTGACGAAGTGGATACGCTTGCAGCGGACGAAGTCAAACCGCTGAAGGTTTTCGCCATCGCGCCAGGAGATGTTGATTTCGAGCGCGGCTCCTTCTCGTCCTCAGCGCAGGGGAACACTTTGATAAAATGTCCGTCCTGGGTTTTTGAAGGCCAGACCTGTCCTGGAGGCTGGCAGTACGTGCGAGATTTGGTGCCCGGATTCAAGTACACGTCTTTATTCACCGCAACAGACCCGGCGTACGCGGAGATTGAGGCTACTGCTGCAGACCACTTGGATTGGGGTTATGGTTTTGTCTCAAGTGTTTTCGAGGACGTGAAGGCGAAGGACGACGTGTGGAGTGAAAGGATTCCAGTTGGCCACGCTGTTCGCGTTGAGTACGAGCACGCCTTGGAAAACGGTAACGTGATTGACGTGTTCTTCCGTGGCGAGCCGACAACCCGTTTTGATGTTTATGTCGCTGGCTCGGACTTGTTGGTTGGCTCTTCAAAGGCTGCTTCTTCAACGGAACGCGGCAAATGGGTTTTTATTAATGTTTCCGGCCTTTCTTCGCCGCAGAACCTGTTCGATTTCCGGGTTGTCGGGCCTGATGGCGGCTACGTTGAGTTTGACTACATCCACGACGCTCCTGGCGAGACTCTGTACGTTTCTTCAAACATGAACCTCGGCGGAGGCGACTGGGCTTATGCGAACATCGTCGTGACAAACGGCGCCACCCTGATGTTCGGCAGCAACCAAACCGGAGGCACGACCGTGACTGTGTCCGGTACTATTACGGTGAATGCTTCTTCGACGCTCCTGTTGAAGGGAAACTATACTTCGAACACGAACGGTGTTGGCGTGAACGTTTCTGCAGCAAACCTTACTGTCGCTGCGGGGTCGTACATTTCTGCAAGTGCAGTAGGCTACGGTGGTGGTGTCAACGCTAACGGTAGCGGTCCTGGTCGTGGCACTACTGGTGATTGCAGGGGTGGTGGCGGCGGGCATGGTGGTGCTGGTGGTGCTGCTGTCGGTACTGGAGCGTTTGGCGGTTCTGTTTATGGTTCTAGTGTAGCTCCGTTGGATTTGGGTAGTGGTGGTGCCGGCGCTTTGAGTAGTTGCTCTGTTGATGTTGTTGGTGGTGCTGGTGGAGGGGCTGTTTTCTTGAATGTTTCTGGCACTTTTACTTTGAATGGTGTGGTTACTGCAGACGGCGCCGCCAGTGGTAGTAATTCTGGTGGCGGGAGTGGTGGTAGCATTTACGTTGTTACTAGCACGTTGGCTGGTTCCGGTAATTTTACCGCTAATGGCGGCGGCACAGGTGGTTGGGGCGGTAGTGGTGGCGGTGGCAGGATAGCCGTGTATTTTGCGAGTGCTGGCGGGTTTAGTGGTTTTGAGGAGTCTAGCGCGACTGGTGGCGTTGCGGGCGGTAATGGTGGCGGTGCTGGCGTTAATGGTACTGTCGGGTTTTTTGACACTAGTGTTGCTGGTAATGGTTTGTTTGTTTATCAGCGTTTCACGTTTGGTTCTGGTGTTGTGTCGCGTTCTTTGGGTAGCGTGGTGGTGAATAATTCCGGTAACTTTACTATGGAGGGGAACACCACGTTGAGTGTCTCTGGTTCGGTTCGGGTTACTGGTTTGTCGACGTTGTTTTTCGCTGGTTATTACTCGTCGAATTCTGATGGCGTTGGCGCGAATTTGTCTGCTGTTAATGTGACTGTGGATGCAGGTTCTTTCATTAGTGCTAATAGTTTGGGTTATGCTGGCGGCGCAGCGAGTTCTAATGGAAGTGGTTCCGGTAGAGGTTTGCTGGGTGATTGTCGTGGTGGTGGCGGCGCGTATGGTGGCCAGGGCGGTAATGGTGGGGGTGACGCTGGCGCCGTTGGCGGTTCGGCGTACGGTTCTTCTACTGCGCCGTTGGATTTGGGTTCTGGTGGCGCTGGTTCTCTTTCTAGTTGTAATACTGGTGTTGGTGGCGCGGGCGGCGGCAGCATATTTTTGAATGTTTCTGGTACGTTTACTTTGAACGGTCAGGTTGTCGCCAATGGTGGTGCTGGTTCTGGCGGTGGTAGTTCTGGTGGCGGTTCTGGCGGTAGTATTTATGTTGTTGCGAACGTGTTGAGTGGTTCCGGTAATTTTACTGTCAATGGGGGTAATGGTGGTGATGGTTTTGGCGGTGCGGGTGGCGGTGGCAGGATAGCCGTGTATTTTGCGAGTGCTGGCGGGTTTAGTGGTTTTGAGGAGTCTAGCGCGACTGGTGGCGTTGCGGGCGGTAATGGTGGCGGTGCTGGCGTTAATGGTACGATTGGGTTCTTTGATACTAGCGTTGCTGGTAATGGTTTGTTTGTTTATCAGCGTTTCACGTTTGGTTCGGGTGTTGTGTCGCGTTCTTTGGGTAGCGTGGTGGTGAATAATTCCGGTAACTTTACTATGGAGGGGAACACCACGTTGAGTGTCTCTGGTTCGGTTCGTGTTACTGGTTTGTCGACGTTGTTTTTCAGCGGGTATTACTCGTCGAATTCCGATGGCGTTGGCGCGAATTTGTCTGCTGTTAACGTGACTGTGGATGCAGGTTCTTTCATTAGTGCTAATAGTTTGGGTTATGCTGGCGGCCCGCTCGGAAGCAACGGTTCCGGTTCTGGCGCTGGCTTGCTTGGTGATTGTAGGGGCGGTGGCGGCGGTTACGGCGGCGCAGGTGGCGCTGGTGCGGGCAGTGGAGCGTCCGGTGGTTCCACCTATGGTTCTAACGCAGCGCCGTTAGACTTGGGTTCAGGTGGTGCCGGCGCCAAGAGTGGTTGTGCCACCGGTTCCGGTGGCGCTGGTGGCGGAGCGATTTTCTTGAACGTGTCCAACACGTTGACGTTGAACGGCGTGGTTACTGCTGATGGTGCCAGCGCTACTAATGCTGCTGGTGGAGGTAGCGGCGGTAGTATTTACGTTGTAACCAACGTGTTGAGCGGTTCTGGTAATTTTAGTGCGGATGCTGGCGATGCATCTACTAACTGGGGCGGTGGCGGTGGAGGCGGCAGGGCAGCGGTATACTATCGAACGAATTCCTCAACTGGAACTACGACCGTAGCAGGTGGTGCTGGCGGTGGAGGCGGCGCGGCTGCAGGCTCTTCCGGCACGACTTACTTCTTCCAAACCGACGGAACCGCGCCTACGGTGGTCTTGAATTCTCCAGCCAACAACGCCAATTCTTCTTCCAATAATGTCACGTTCAACTTTACGGCTACAGACAACGTTGGTTTTTCGAGTGCTACTCTCTACACGAACCAGTCAGGAGTGTGGGCGGCCAACAACACGAACTCTTCGGCAGTGACGAACAACACGCCGAACGTTCTGAGCGTTGCCGGGTTCGCGGACAACTATCTGGTCTGGAACGTTTACGTCTGCGACGGCTCGAGCAACTGTGACTTCGCTTCAAGCAACAGGACGTTGGTTGTTGATACGACGAATCCGACTGTATGAACGAGGCTGGCGCTGGTTCTTCGCGTTCCTGCAACTACAATGTGACCGGCGTCGCGGAAGGGACGCACAACTACACTGTTTACGTCAACGACTCCGCTGGCCGCGTGAACTCGAACGGAACTTTTTCGATCACCGTTGACCGCACGCAACCGAACAGCCTGTCTTTTGTTTCTCCCACTCTCGGCAACGCTTCCACTTCGACTGTAAGTTACGTTTTCGTCAACATGAGCTTCTCGGAAACGCATCCAGACTCCTGTGTTTTAGAGTTCAACAACGCTACCGCCGCTAATTACACGATGACGCTGAACGGCTCCTATTGTTACAGGAACCTCACGGTTTCCAACGAAGGAAACTTCAATTATACGGTGTTCATGAACGACTCCGCGGGTAATGGAAACGTTTCAGCTAGGAGGTTCGTCACCATAAACTTGGATTCCACGCCTCCTTCAGTCACCATGGTTTCGCCTGAAAACGCGGTGACGCTGTCCTCCACTCCCGCGTTTACGTTCTTCTACAATGACGCTGTTTCATCGACTGCTTCGTGCGTGTTGTACTTGGATGCCAACGCTGTTGGCCTGAATTCGTCGGTGGTGAACAACACCGACACTTCACTTCAAAGCAACGTAACAGTCACCGCTTCGCCCCACTCCTGGACCGTTAATTGTACGGACGCGAGGGGCAACACTGGCGCTTCTGCTGTTTACAGCTTCACTTTGAGCACGGGCGGTTCTGGTGGCGCGCCTGAAGCACCCGCGCCCTCGCCGCAGCCTACTGCTGCTCCTGTGGCAGCTGCATCAGTTGCGCCTTCGCCGGCAGCATCAGTTGAAACAACCCCGTCTGCAGAACCGGTTGCGCCTTCTGCAGTCCCGTCGCCTTCGCCTATAGCCGAGGTGCAAGAGGAAGAGGTGGTGGTGGAAATCGAGGAGCCGGCTGAGGCAGAAACGAGCGCTGCTGGCGAGGCGGTGTTGGCGGAGCTGCCGACCGTGAGCATCCGCCAGGCGGTTTATGCGGTGCCGCAACCCAGTTCAACCGAGGGCCTGAGCGGCACGCCCGGCTCAGTTTACGAAATGACGGTGAAGAACACTGGTAAAAGCGAGTTGAAGGAGCTCAAGATAACGCAGAGACTGCGTTTCATGGATTACGCGGGCCCGAGCCCTGACGATTATCCGGGCGTGGTTTGGAATCCGCGGCCGATTTTGATAGAGGAAGGCAGCGCGGTAGTGACGTGGATGTTTGATAATGTAAAGCCTGGCCAGGAAGTCAAGGCGGAAGTGAAGGTGGACAAGAAGCTCGAGCAGAGTGACATAGAGGGCATGTCCGCTCCGAAAGTCATCGCCCGCGCTGCAGGCCGGCCTGAGAATGCCGAGGTCGAAGTAGCGGTGAAAGTGAAGCAGGAACCCACCTCCTTGAGTTTCGACTACACCATTCCGGTCATAGCGTTCGTTTTCCTGCTTGTAGCGGCAGGCGTTTACGTGTTCGTTTTGCGCAAACAGCAGCAGTACTAGTTTTGTCCGCTTTGACTCGGTACGCTAATGTATATAAATCCGAAAAGTATGAAAAATATGTATGAAACGACTGATGGAAACCGACTTCTACGGTTCGGTTGTTGTGGGCGAACGCGGCCAGATAGCCATACCCAAGGAAGCAAGGGATGAGCACAAGATCAAGCCAGGCGACAAGCTCATAGTGATGGGCCATCCGGGCAAGGGCATCTTTCTTGCGAAAGCGGACATGGTGAAGGAGCTCGCAAAGCAACTGCTGAAGAACGTTTAAGGGTTTTTGGGTTATATGGCGAAAAAGGCAATAGAGCTGAAGACGGTCGACAAGATATACCGAATGGGCGAGGTGGAAGTGCCTGCCTTGCGGGGAGTGAACGTAAGCATTGACGACAGCGAGTTCGTCGCCATAACCGGCCCTTCAGGCAGCGGCAAAAGCACGCTCATGCACCTCATAGGATGCCTCGACCTTCCCTCGCACGGCCAGATACTCCTTGACGGCCACGACATCTCGCGGATGACCGAAGACCACCTTTCAGTGTTGAGGGGCAAAAAAATCGGGTTCGTGTTCCAAAAATTCAACTTGATAAATTCGCTGAGCGCTTTCGAGAACGTGGAACTCCCGCTCCTGTTCCAGGACATGAACTCGGAAGAAAGAAGGCTCCGCGCAAGACACGTCCTTGAAATAGTGGGGCTGGGCCACAGAATGAATCACAGGCCGCTGCAGATGTCAGGAGGCGAACAGCAGAGGGTGGCCATAGCGCGCGCGCTTGTCATAGATCCGTCCTTCATCCTAGCTGACGAGCCTACGGGCAACCTCGATTCCAAGCGCGGCGCTGAAATAATAGCCTTCCTTAAGAGGCTGCACCAGGAAGGAAAGACAGTCGTAATGGTGACTCACGATCCTGAACTGGCCAAAAAGGCCGACCGGATAATCAAACTGAAAGATGGAAAGGTGGTTTCATGAAGAAGTTGTTGTTTTTGTTGGTTTTCGCTGGTTTGTTGTCCGCAAGCTCAACGCTCTTGGGAGGACAGCTTAGTTTGAACACCGTAAGCTACCTGCCGCTGCCAGCTCAGCCCGGCGAGTACATCGACCTGTTCGCGGGATTAGCGAATACAGCAGGCACAGTAATGCTGGGGGTACAGTGCAAGCTTGAGCCGGAGTTTCCGTTTTCGCTTGACGAGAACGAAAAGCCGTTAAGGGAGATAGGCGACGTCGCATCACGGCAGAGTTTCGTTCTTAAGTACAAGATACGCGTCAACG
Organism: Microcaldota archaeon; assembly: GCA_016214445.1. Classification (GTDB taxonomy): domain Archaea; phylum Micrarchaeota; class Micrarchaeia; order Norongarragalinales; family Norongarragalinaceae; genus JACROM01. Next base: position 9,144 of record JACROM010000044.1, on the reverse strand, counting down.
AGAACGCCGTAGCTGGAGACAACGAGCTGAAAATATCCTGCAAGACCGAAGGTGCAGACTGGATTACCGGAAAAATGAGCGTGTTCGTGCAGCCGAGCAACGCAGTTCTGTCCGTAAACAAAGTGGAGGTTTCGTCAGCTGATGTTAGGCCCGGTGGGAAAGCAAAAGTGACCGCTGTTTTGAAGAACGAGGCGAAAACTTACCTCAAGAACATAGCACTCACGTTGCTCGTCAACACAACTGACCTGCCTTTCGCGCCTTCAGAGGGAAGCAGTCAGAAGCGCATATCGCTGTTGGCTCCTGGTGAGGAGGTGACTGTTGAGTTCGGCATAGTGTCAAGCTCTGACGCAGAACTCAAAGTGTACAAGATCCCGTTGCAGGTAAGCTACTATGACTCTCTCGGAACTGCATACTCCGAGAGCGACCTCGTCGGAGTAGTGGTGGGAGGAAAGCCGCAGCTCCTTGTTTCTGTTGAATCCGACCCGCTGAAGATGAAGGCGCTTTCCAAGGTGTCCATAAGGTTGAGCAACGCCGGCATAAGCGACGCCAAGTTCCTTACAGTGAAAGCGATGTCAATGGAGGGAGCGAAAATCCTCGCGAACCAGGAAGAGTACCTCGGCACCATTTCATCAGACAACTATGAAACAGTTACGTTCCAGATGACCTTCAACGCTGCCGGCGAATACTCCCTGCCGATAGAAGTAAAGTACAAGGACTCCAACAACAACGACTACGCCGAACAGAAGGTCGTTCCGCTTCGCGTTTACTCGCAAGACGAAGCATACGAGCTCGGCTTGGACAAGCGGCCGGACTACAGCCTCTTCATAATAGTCGGCATCCTTGTCATTGGCTACCTGGCATACAGGTTCCTGAAGAAGAAACACAAAGTTTGAGCTGAACGCGTAAAATGGTCTTGGAAAGTTTCTTTCTGGCAGCGCGAAACCTGACGCACAGGCGGCTCAGGAGCCTATTGACCATAATAGGCATCTTCATCGGCATAGCCGCTGTTGTCGCTCTGGTGTCAATAGGCGCCGGGCTCCAGATCTATATGGCAGGCGAGTCCGAAGAGCTTGGAGCGGACAAGATTACGGTCATGGCTACTGCTGGTGGCATGGTTACGAGTCCTATGGCAAGTGCCATATCAGCTAAGCCCTTGACTGAGGACGACGTCGACACCGTCAAGCGCACTCCCGGAGTGAACCTTGCGGGTGGAATGATAATCAAGAGCGTGCAGGCAAGCTTCAGGGGGGAAACCAAATCAACTTTCCTTGCAGGCATGCCCATGGATGAAACAAAGAGGATGTTCGAGAACCACTACGGGAACTTGGAAGCAGGAAGAAGCCTAAAAGAAAGCGACGGCAAGAAGGTCATGATTGGGAACTACTTCGCGCGCGAGTACTTCGAAAAGGACGTCCGCCTCGGTGACTCGATCGAGCTGGAAGGCAGCAAGCTTGAAGTCGTCGGGATACTGAAGGCTACTGGCGACAGGTTCGATGACTCAAGTGTAATGACTTCCATGGATGTAGCGCGCGACATCACAGGAGACAAGAAACTGGTGTCCATGGTAATAGCGCAGGTGTCCGAGGGAGTGGACATGGATGATGTGCGCAACAAAGTGGAAAAGAGGTTGCGCGACAAACGAGGCGAAAAGAAGGGCGAGGAAACCTTCAACGTCCAGACATCGGAACAGTTGGCGCAAAGCTTCTCCTCCATTTTCGGGATAGTGCAAGGAGTGATAGTAGGCATAGCCGCAATCTCACTACTCGTAGGCGGCGTAGGCATAATGAACACCATGTACACTTCAGTTGTGGAGCGTACCGGCGAGATAGGAATAATGAAGGCTGTAGGGGCGAAGAACTCCGACATAAGGAACGTGTTCCTTTTCGAGGCTAGCCTGCTCGGCACCATAGGCGGGATTGTCGGCATAATAATAGGCGCTGGTTTGGCCAAGATAGCGGAAATAGCAATAGCGCAAACCGTGGGAAGCGACATGTTGAAAGCGTCATTTACTCCCGAACTCATAGTTGGCGTGCTGTTTTTCTCGTTCGTGGTGGGCGCGACATCTGGAACTCTTCCCGCAATCCAAGCGGCTTCGCTCAAGCCTGTTGACGCGTTGAGGTACGAGTAGAGTTTTAGCGAGCTTGTACCTTTGTTTTTGGGTTGGGCGGCAAATAAGGCTGCGGCGTACGTATGGTTGCAAAAGGTTTATAATGTCTTTCGTTTATATTATGATTCAATTATAATGTGATGGTGTGGTGTTATGGACGCGAAAACCGTCGGGGAAGCAATAAGAAAGGAGATGCCCCACCTGGACTTCGTCGTTTGGGATCTTGCGCCACTTAAGCCTTACCTTCATTATTGGCGCAAAAACATCGTGTTCATCGAGTGCGAGAAGATTGCGGCGCGCGTGCTTGCTGAGTGCCTCTCTGCCCGCCCGGATTTTTCAAAAGCCCACTTTTTTTTGGGTGTGAGACGGCCAAAGCGTCTTTCGTCTCTTGACCGGCCAGAGCATGATTTTAATGTCGTGATTCTTGCGCGTGCGCGCGAGAAGGAGCCGGAGCTTGAGGAAAAGATTGCAGAGTTAATCCTTTTTTCGTTTAACGGCTCCATTCCGATGCGGCTTGGTGATGTGTTGGGGGCAGTTGCCCTCTGCTTTGAGGGAAAGAAAGCGAGCATTCCGAAGTTCCATAAGTACATGACTGAACGCTACCTAGGCTGGTTTGCCAACATCGTGCTTTACAAGTTCTCGAAGCGCTTCAAGATAGAGGGGATACGTGGGCCGCACATCGAGCGGGGGAAGCGGAACCTCGTGGCGATTAAAGAGGTTGACGAGTTTGAATAAGGAATTCAAGGCAAAGAGCGAGCAGGCTGTTTTGATATTCTCGTTTCTTTCAAGGGAGGCAGGCAAGCAGGGGAAAAAACTGGTTTTCATCGGCGGGAGCGCCATCCAGCAGCTATTGACGTCCCCGAAAAGATTAAGCGTAGACTTAGACTTGGTTTACGACGGCGCGCCTGGCGAGCTCATGAACGCGCTTGAAGCTGAAGGGTACAAGCTTACGCAAAGCAGGACGACGAACCCGCTCTTTTCTTTTTACAACGCGACAAGGGACGATACGGTCGTTAAAGTGCAGTTCATGAAGGAAAAGAATGCGCCTTCGCGGGAAAGGCGCTTCACGGTCGGGGGCAAGGCGTTCGCAGGACGTGTGCCTGATCCGGATTACCTTATGGCGTCAAAGCTTGGAACTCTTGCGTTCGGGACGATTGGGAGAAAAAAGGAGAAGGAGATTGGCCTGATAAAAGACGTGTTTGACTTCAACTGTCTTGCGGACGAGTTCGGTGTGCCTGATTCCGTATGGGCTCGTGTCCCTTCAATTATTTTGACGCAAAACAAGTTGTGGGGCAAGAGTTACGGGTCGGATGACGTTTACGACAGCATAGAAAAAACGCTTTCGCGTGCTGCTCAAATCGGGAAGGCTGGTGGAGTAGTCTCGCTCGGGACGCTTGGTAACTTTGACCAGTTTTTGCCGGAAGGGCACGTGAAAAAGTATGAGTTTGTGGAAATGGCTTACCGCGTGTTGGCGTACGTAAAGATTGCCAGAAAACCGGTTGGAAAAAGTCCGGCAATGGGGATAAAGATGCTTGAAAAGGAAGTCGTCCGGTTCAGGGAGCCGGATTTAGTTGGTAAGTGTGAATCCGCGCTTTTGGAGAACGGATTTTCTCTTGATGAGCTTCATGAGTTGAAGATTTTTGCGCCGAAGGCGTTGATTTACCTGTACGGGTCGGTTTTCTCGGAAGAGTATTCCAAAAACCCGGGTTCGGTAAGTTCAGACACGCGCAGGGTTCATAATCCACTCCATTAGGTTGTTTTTTGTTTTTTTCGGCAGAAAAAGTTTTACCCTACTCTTTTATTTCAGTTTTTCGATTTCTTCAATCAGTTTCCCGTTCCCCAAAAACAACGGCGTGCGTGCGTCCACGTCGTCCTCCACTTCCAAGATGTCCTTGAACCCGTTGCTTGCCTTGCCGCCCGCTTCCTTTGCCAGAAAAGCAAGAGGCTTCGCTTCGTATGCCAAACGCAGCTTCGCCTTAGGGTAAGCGAACAATCCGCCGTAATGGAGCACCTGGTTGAAGTCAGCTACAAGAGTGCCGGAATAGCGGAGCTTCATTCCCCTTCCTTCAAGCGAATCAACGAACTCCCGCAGTTTGGGTGGCCACTCTTCGCGTTTTCCGCCGACGCCGTAAACCCCAGCTTTTTCAGGCAGCCTCATGTTCTCCTTGCTCAGCACGAACTTCACTTCGCCTTTGCGTTGTTTGATGAACTCGTGCACCCCTTTCCCGACGCTGTAAGTTACTGTAGTGACCGGGCCGTACAGCTTGTACAGTGCCGCAACCTGTTCCGAGCCTTTCCCAACCTCCTTTTCGTAAACCCCGACTATGGTGCCGCACGTGTTGTTTGTTTTCACATTTGAAGAACCGTCAAGAGGGTCTATGCATACCACGTAAGGGGCATCGGGAATCCCTTCTACAGGAGCGTTCAGTTCTTCGGAGTAAATCCTTCTCACAAGCCCGGTCTCGACGAGTGTGTCGCAAAGGAACTTGTTGGTCCACTCATCCAACTTAAGAATCTGCTCGCCGTACTTGTTGCTCCCGTCGCTGAAGCCCATGAGGTGCGGCATCTCTATCCGGATTTGTATTGACGCGTTCGCTATGGCGTTCAGAAGCCGCGCCAGCCCGTCGCCAGCTGCACCCTCGACGTGGTCAAACAGTTCTTCAGCCATGTCTATCGCTCACGTTCCCACAATTCCACGAACTCCTTGTACGTTTCCGCTATCTTCCTTACTGCCTCTTCCCTCGGAATCTTTCCGTCCACGTAAGCCTTCAGCGCTTCGCTGAATATCGTCCTGCCTATAGCGAACCCTATGATGCCGTCTATGTGCGCGCCCACTTTCAGCCACTCCGCCACCTTTTCCTTGCTCTCGCCGCGGCCAAGTGTCACTATGCCCGCGTTGCCGCCGTTTTCCGTAGCAGCCTCCACAAGGGCTTTCGCGTCTTCCTCGCTGTCCACTCCTTCCAGCTTCCACACGTCCGGCTCCACCTCAGCTGAACGGAGCTGTCTTATCATTTCCACCATGAGCTTTGGCCTCAATTCCTTGTCGTACCTCGCCTTGTCGCCGCCTACGCTCTCCAGCTGTTCGGGCGTTGCTGGCACAAGCGGTTCTATTAGGAAGCCGGTCCCGTTTTCCTTCAGGAAGGACTGAAGCTCCCTCAGCTTGGACGCCTGCCTCTTGTTCAGCTCGGCATCCTCTTCAGGGTTGTAGCGTATGAGCACCTTGCAGAACACCGGGCCTGTCTTCATTATGTGCTCCTTCCAGTCCGGGTAATTGAAATCGAACTCGTTCTGGCCGCTCTTCTCAGCCGGGCACAGGAAGGTGTAGCCCTTCATTTTCGCGTCCTCAAGCAATTCCGAACCCATTTCCTCGTCAACCAGCATTCCCGCCTTTTCCTTCGGCACTCCCGCCTCGATGGCTTTCTCGAACCCCTCGTAAATCATCCTCTTCAGTTCCTTTGCTTTTTCAAGCTGTTCCGCAGTCAGCGTTTCACCCTCGGCTCCGAGAAATTTCTTCTTGAACGAACCGCGGTGGTCGAATGCCAAAATCAAAAGTTCGCCAGGTAATTCCACTAATCCCACCTCTTGCTTTCTCTATGCAGCCAGCTCATTTAAACGTATTTTTTGACAGGGTTGAGGATAAAAAAATTCTCCCCAAGGTTTTTCTTCCCTTTTCCACGGAACCACTCAGAGGTGGTTTGATAGTATGGCAATAGAAGCGCAGGTGCAACAGCTCGTTACGCTGCTGCAGACACTGCTGCCGGCTTTGGGCTTGTTCGCCGTGCTCCTCGCAGGCGGCCTTTACGCGTTCGGCTCATTTGCCGGCTCGTACGAGCTCAACGCCCGCATGAAGTCGTGGGCGCAGCGAGTGGGGGTAGGCGGGGCAGTTGCGATAATAGTGGGCAACATCGCGCCGACACTGGTCCAATGGCTTACCGGCATATAGCCAGAGTCCAAGTTATTGGTTGGTTAAATGAAGCACGTTCGCCAACACGAAACTGTAAACTTGGACGGAGAGTGAGCGGATGGAATTCGTTGCAGGGTGGCAGCCGCTTGCAATAGCTGCCGCCACCCTTTCCCTTCTGGTTGTCGGCGGCGCTTTTTGCTTAGGGGCGGTATTCGATTCCCGCTGGCTGAAGGCATGGGCCCGCAACGAGTTCTTCCAGGTGTGCGTCTCCTGCATCCTCATGGCTTCGCTCCTGGCGTTCGCTGTCGGCCTAAACGCTTTTTCGCAGGACCTGACCGGCGGGCAGGAGCCCATAACCTTCGCCCGCGGCTACCTTTCGGCAATGAACGCCGACATTTCCGTCTATTCCGCCGAAGTGTCCGCGTTCACGCTGGTTGTCTCCGCTTTGCGCGACGTGGAGGTGAGCATCGAGCCGTTGGGCGTAGGAGTTTCAGCCAAACCGCTTGCCGGGTTGAACTCGGTCGTGAACGACGCGGAATTCATCCTTTCCGCGCTGTCCTTCATCCGGCTCTCAAATGAAATTCAGGAGCACTTGTTCGTGTTCATCGAGGCTACGATGATGTACTATTTCCTTCCTGTAGGAGTGATACTCCGCACTTTCCCGTTAACCAGGCGGGTTGGCGCGTTCATGATGGCTGTTGCTGTAGGGCTGTATTTCGTCCTGCCGCTTACTTACGTGTTCAACGCTGCCGCTCTCCAGCAAACAACCCACTCCATCACGGTAAACATAGAGCCTTTGCGGCAATTCATTGAATTGTACAAGCTCACCAACTTCCACTTCCTCGACCCGCTTTCGCTCAGCGACTACGTAATCGACCTTATTACCAACCCGTTCTTCGACCTCGTCACCAGCGTGGTTTCGTCAATGGCCGCGCTCGTGGCCAATCTTGCTGTCCAGACGACCTTCTTCCCCCTGTTCAACCTCGGTTTCGTCCTCCTGTTCATGTTCTCGCTTTACAACGCTTTAAGTTCGGAATCGAGGTGGTTTTCATGCAACTGACCTATGCGCTCCTTTCGGAACCGCGCTTCCGCGCTTTCGCCCTCTCGGAATCGAGGTGGTTTTCATGGAACTGAACTACAGGCACGCCACTCTGGCAGCGTTGGGAGGCGGAATATTGAGCCTGCTGCTTTCGCTGCTTTCGGGCAACGCGCTCTTCGCGTTGGTTGCGGGCTTGTTCCTTGCTTCATCACTTGTTGTTTTCCGTTTCGGTTCGCTTCTCCTGCCTTTCCTGATGAAGCGCCTCAACATAGTTGAAACCCGCGGATGCCATTACCTGAAGGACGATGCGGTCGTGTTGGCTGCTGAAGGCCGGTTTCTCGCCTCTTGCTTCCTAAAAGTGGACGTGACCGAGTCGCCTTCCGCTTCGTCGGAAGACCGGCAGCGCGCCTACGCCAAAGCATTCGAGAAAATGATTTCCTCCCTGCGCTTTCCAGTCAAATACAGCGTGCTCGTCTACAATCTGGACACCGAAAAATACCGCGAGGATGTCTTGGTGAAACGGTTGGAGGCGGAGATGGCGTTGGGCCGGCTGAAAAAACAGCCGAAACCAGATGTCTTCAGCGTGGCACGGGAGGAAAGGAAGCTGGTGATGTATTCCCGCCTTCTTGAGCGCCTCGCGTCCGGAGAAAAGCCCATGGACGCCGAGTATTATGTTATGACTACCGCCCAAGGAGTTTACGAGCAGCAGGCCATAAAGCAGGCGAAGCGCCAGTCAGCAGAGCTGAAGGCGGTCATAGCGAACTCCCTCAACGCCCCAGTGACGGAAGTCTCCGGCGAATCCCTCAGGAACTGCATCGACTGGGAGTATGTCTTGCCGCCGAGCTATGAGGAGTTCTCGGACTCGTTCTAGGCGAACGATACAATAGCAAAAAGCGGCACCTTGTTTCCCGACGTGCCGGGGCAACTGGAAACTTATTGCAGGTGCTACATTTCTCTGCGAAAACGGCCTTTTCCGTTACAATTTTGTAACGATTTGAAACAACTGGGCGGACGCGTTTCCGGGTAGTTGGGGTGAGCGCTTATCTTCCAAAAAGTTTTACTAGCTCGTCTACCGTGTATCCCGCTTGTTTTATTATCGAACGCATTACTGACGGCGGCAAATCCCTGCTGCCGTGAATCGGAACCGTCACCCTTATTGTCTTGTCAATAAGTTGTTTGACTAGCTGGACGTGGCTACCGCGTTGCCGTACTATGATGAAGCCTTGTTTCAGCAACAGCCTCAAGACTTCTTTTCCGGAGGCTATTGAAAGGACCATAAGTAACGCGTAGAACAACTAGCCTTTTATAGCTACGCCACTAATGTCTAACTTATGAGAACTAAAGTCATGGGTTTTTCAGCAGTCATATTCCCCGAAGAGGGCGTTTTTTCCTGCGTGTGCCCTGAATTGAACGTCGCCTCATGGGGGACTACTGTAGAGGAAGCGGTTAAAAACTTGAGGGAAGCAGTTCAACTCCACCTAGAATGCTTGCCTAAGTCTGAATTGAACCAAGTGAAAAAGTGCGCAGGCGGCAAACTTCTTACCACCTTCGAGGTCCCAGTACCCGCCTAACTTCCGAACTAGGGCCCGCGCCCGCTCTTCGGAACATTTTTCCTTATCAACTCTTGCGCTTTGGCTTCTATTTGGCGCACGCGTTCCCTCGCAACTCCAAACTCTGGGTGCTTGCTTATCCCGTCGAGAGTGACATTGTGGTATTTGCGTAAAAGGAACACCACCAGCTCCCTGTCGGTGATGGCTCCTTTTCTGTGGAGTCCGTGCAGCAGTTCCACTGCTTTTTCGAATTCTTCATGTGTTTCCTGCTCGTCGAACTGGCCGCCTGCTTTGAGAGTCTGCACGACTTTCAAGTCCGTGCCCGGAATTGTCGTTTCCATGCTTATAGCCGGCGGCCCCTTAGGGGGGTTTACCGCATTCTTCAGGTACCCTTTGATGATTGAGGAAGCATAAGTGGAAAACTTTAATCCCTTACCCTCGTCGAAATGCCGGGCGGCGTGTATCAGCCCGCGCAAGGCCTCGTTCTCCAGCTCGCGCAACTGAACTCCGTTCTTTTCGCCCAACTTTGCGTACCTTTCTACCC